>JAGIBE010000144.1:87232-89842 GCA_017744495.1 Caulobacter sp.
GCGGTTGGGCAGGCCGGTCAGAACGTCGTAGTGCGCCAGGCGGGTAATGCGCTCCTGGTCCTTGCGGGCCTGGGTGACGTCGGCGCCGACGCCGCGGAAACCGGCGAAGGTCCCATTCAGGTCATGGATCGGCTTGCCGGTCAGCGACCACCAGTGCAGCTCCTCGCCCACCAGCACCGACACGACCACGTCGCGGAAGGCCTTCTGGTCGACCAGCAGGCCGCCCAGGTTCGAAAGGCCCTCGGGCGCCTCGGCCAGCTCGGCGCCGAGGTCGCCGACCCGCAGGCCCATCAGGTCCTCGCGCCGGCGGCCGGCCGCCTCGGCCATGCGTTCGGAGACGTAGGTCAGGGCGCCGGTGGCGTCGACCTCCCAGAGCCAGTCGCTGGAGCCTTCCTCGAAGTCGCTGAGCAGCAGGCTGACCACCTGCTTCTGGCGCTCCAGCTCGTCGTCGGCCACCAGGCGGTCGACGAAGACCTTGGCGTGCGACAGGCACGACAGGCCCACGACCAGGTAGCAGAAGATCAGAAGCCCGGCCAAGGCCAGCAGGACGGGCTCGTGGCTGGTCAGCAGCACGAACAGCGAGCCGATCACCAGCGGGGTCGTATAGGCCAGGGCGGCGATGGGCAGGGTCAGCAGGGCGAAGCTGCCGGCGCCGATCATCCCGGCCGTCAGGGCCACGATCAGCATGCTCATCTCGGTGTTGGCGTCGCGCAGGGCCAGGGCGGGCAACACGCCCCAAAGGGCGCCGAGCAGGCCGGTCTGTAGGGCCACGCGCCGCGCGCCCCGGGCCGAGACGGTGTTCTTGGCGCTCTTGCGGCGGCGGGCCGACAGCCAGCCGCGCAGGCCCAGGAGGGCATAGCAGGTGACGATCCCGGCCCAGGCCGCCAGGGTGATCCGATGGGGACCGGAAAGGCCCGCCAAGCAGACCAGCTGGGCGTTGACGATGTTGGCGCCCATCATGACCGGCGTCAGGCGCTGGATGCTGACCAACTGCTCGAAGCGGACACGGCCGGCCATGGCTTCCGGCACGGCCGGCAGCTGGCGGGCGGCCAGGGCGACGACCCGCGAGGCCAGGCTGGCAAGAGTGGAAGTCTGACGCACGGCGATCCTGCAGTTCCAGGACGCCCCCGCATCCCGCGCGTGCAACCTAACGGCGGTTTCTGAAACGCCGGTTAAGCGTAGGGGCCCATAACCGCATGAAAAAGCCCGCCATCTCGGAAGATGGCGGGCTTCTTGACTGTCCGTCCCGGATAACCCGGTCGCGGGGCTACTCTTCCTTGACGCGACGCTTGCGGAACGACGGGTTCAGAACCTGCTTGCGCAGGCGGATGTTCTTCGGCGTCACTTCCACCAGCTCGTCTTCCTCGATGTAGGCGATGGCCTGTTCGAGGGTCATGCGGCGCGGCGGGGTCAGGCGGATCGACTCGTCCTTGCCCGAGGCGCGGACGTTGGTCAGCTGCTTGGCCTTCATCGGGTTGACGTCGAGGTCGTCCTGACGGGCGTTCTCGCCGATGATCATGCCTTGGTAGGTCTTCTCGCCGGCGCCGACGAACATCACGCCGCGCTCTTCCAGGTTCCACAGCGCGTAGGCCGCCGTCTCACCGTCCGAGTTGGAGATCAGCACGCCCTTGCGCTGCTGGTCGATCGGGCCCTTGTAGGGCTCGTAGTGGCTGAACACACGGTTCAGCACGCCTGAGCCGCGGGTGTCCGTCAGGAACTCGCCCTGATAGCCGATCAGCGAGCGCGACGGGGCGGTCAGCTGGATGCGGGTCTTGCCCGCGCCCGACGGACCCATGTCGCGCAGCTCGGCCTTACGCAGCGACAGCTTCTCGATGACGATGCCGGAGAATTCGTCGTCGACGTCGATCATGACGTCTTCCATCGGCTCCAGGCGCTTACCGGTTTCCGGGTCGGTCTGGTAGACGACGCGCGGACGGCTGATCGACACTTCGAAGCCTTCGCGGCGCATGTTCTCGATCAGCACGCCCAGTTGCAGTTCGCCGCGGCCGGCGACTTCGTAGGCGTCGCCTTCGGTCGACTCGGTCACCTTGATGGCGACGTTGGACTCGGCTTCCTTCAGCAGGCGGTCGCGGATGACGCGCGACTGGACCTTGTCGCCTTCGCGGCCGGCCAGCGGGCTGTCGTTGACCGAGACGGTCATCGAGATGGTCGGCGGATCGATCGGCTGGGCCGGCAGGGCGTCGTTGACGTCCAGGGCGCACAGGGTGTCGGCGACGGTGGCCTTCGACATGCCGGCGATGGCGACGATGTCACCGGCCTCGGCGCCTTCGTCGACGGGCTGGCGCTTCAGGCCGCGGAAGGCCAGCACCTTGGTGATGCGGCCGCGCTCGATTTCCTTGCCGTTGCGGTCCAGGGCCTTGATGGCCATGCCGGGGACGGCCTTGCCGCTCTCGATACGGCCCGTCAGCAGGCGACCCAGGAACGGGTCGCTTTCGATCAGCACGTTCAGGATCTGGAACGGCTCGTCCTTCTTCTCGATCTGCTTCGGCTCCGGCACGTGGCGGACGATCAGGTCGAACAGCGGGGCGAGGTTGTCGTTGGGGACATTCAGGTCGAGCGTCGCCCAGCCGGCGCGGCCCGAGGCGTAGA
>JAGIBE010000145.1 GCA_017744495.1 Caulobacter sp.
GCTTCGGTCCCTACCTGCCATCGCTGGCGTTCGGTCCGGAAGCGGCGCTGGAGCGCGTAGACGCATTGCGCGACGAACCGAAGCTGGCCGGCTACCACCTGCTGCCGAGCGTGCGCGGCGACCTGCTGTACCGGACCGAACGCCATCGACACCGCCACGGCACGGTTGAGCTCGACCACCGGCGAGCGCGAACTGCTGCTGGCGCGCGCGGCGCAGTGCGAGGCTCCGGCCTGACAGCCAGTGGCTTTGCGGGATCGCGATTGCAGCTTCGCGCGGCAATCGCGGCATCGCCGCCATCGGGATGCCGCGCCAAGCGGGTTCAGATCTTGAGGTACCAGCCGCGCCGGTCCATCCAGCGGACCACGCCCCACCAGAACGCGACGAAGGCCAGCGCGAACGCCAGCGATGGCAGGTAGGGACCGAAGCGCGGCGTCATCCAGCCGCTGAAGCCGACACGGTAGATCGGCTCCCACCAGCCGAGCCCGGCAAACGCATAGACCATCACCGACGAGCCGGCATAGGCGGCGATCGCATTGACCCCGAAGCTGCGGCCCAGCGCCGGCAGGCCGCGCCGGTCGACCAGCACGTGCGCCGCGGCCAGCGCCAGCATCGCCCAGCCGCCACTCCACAGCACGTAGGACGAGGTCCACAGGTTCTTGTTCCAGGGCAGCGCCTGCGCCCACAGCAGGCCGAGCAGCAGCGCGGCCACGCCACCGCGCCACAGCGCGCGCAGCTCGCCGCGACGCAGCCAGTCGCCAGCACGCAGGCCCAGCAGCGTGGTCGCCAGCGCGCCGAGCG
>JAGIBE010000146.1 GCA_017744495.1 Caulobacter sp.
GGGTTACAGCGTCGGACGGCGTGCCGGCAGGGCGGTCCGTGCGAAACCGGGCAAGGCGAAACCCCTCTCCCTCCCACGCCTGCGGCGCGGGTCCCGCCCTCTCCCTCTGGGAGAGGGTTCGCCAACCGTCCACCCCTACCCAACCCGGCCCGCCCCAGCGGCCAGGCCGCGCCCTGAAATCCATGGTGGCGAGCGTGCTCTGGCGTCCGGCCGTGTCAAGGAGGGCTCTCCGAGCCCCGCGACGCGGTCGGCGGAGCCGGTCCTTGACACGGCCGGACGCCAGAGCTCCAGTTCCACCAAGGGTTTCAGGACGCGGAAGCATCCGCTGGAAGCAGATGGCCTTTTAGCGACGGGGTTCCGGCCTATGCGAGGCATAAGGCGGCGAACATTGATGTTGATCGGACGCCATATTTAGGGCCGGTTAACTACTTATCTACAGGATGTTGTAGCTCCCTCCGTTTACTCGCCAATTCCCGCTTGAATCGACGCAGTGCCGGAAGTTAGCTTCAAAACACGAAGGCCTCCTGGACGGCAATCCAGAAGGCCTTCGGCTCAAAGCGTCTCCGCTTTGAAGGTTCGCCGCCTAGCTAGGCGGAAACCGATGTTGTCCGGGCCATGTGCCACATGGCGCACCTCCTTTCGGACTGACGACCCTCCGCGCGAAGCAAATCAACAGGCACTTGCGCGGGGGGCTTCCGCCGAGAAGCCCTATATCTTGCGATAGGCGAGCCCCTTCGGCCCACATATGGGGCCACAGCGGCTAATGACTCGTCAACGATGAGATGCGCCCCGGAGG
>JAGIBE010000147.1 GCA_017744495.1 Caulobacter sp.
AGCCCCTGCTGGGTGGAGAACCCGGTCGGCACGAACTGGTAGCCGGCGAAGCCCGCGGCGCCGAACGTCGGGTTGACCGCGCCGAGGTAGTAGCCGCTGCTGCTGGCTCCGCCCTGGTGCGAGAAGTCGAACGCGAGGCGCAGATCCAATTGTGCGGTCGGCTCGCCGTAGATCTGCAGGCGCCCGGCATACTCACGCTGGTCGCCAGTGTCGTCGCTCTGGAAAGCATCGCGATGAGAAACGGAACCCGCCGCACGTATGGCGACATCCTGTCCAACGGGAACGTTGATCGCCGCCTGGCCGGTCAACCAGTCGTAGTTACCGTAGCCGAGCATGAAATTGCCCGAGGTTTCGCCCAGCTCGGGGCGATTCGGGATGACGTTGATGGCGCCGGCCGTCGCGTTGCGGCCGTAGAGCGTGCCTTGGGGGCCTTTTAGAATCTCGACGCGCTGGAGGTCGTAGAACACGCCCGACGTCGACGTCGGCCGGCCGATGTAGACGCCGTCGTAGTTGAACGAGATCGCCGGGTCGGAATACCCGTTGACTGTCGCGTTGCCGACGCCGCGCACGAAGAACACCGTGGTCGGCCCACCCCCGCCGTTCGCCGCGAGGGAAGGGGAGAGGCGTGACAGATCCTCCGCGCGAACGACGTTCTGCTGCACGAGCTCGGCCGGTTCGAGGATGTCGACGGGGATCGGGATGCGCTGGCCGCTCTCTTCGACGCGCTGCGCGGTCACGATGATGTCCGAGATGCCACCTTGGCTGGTATCCGCCACCGGGCCACTG
>JAGIBE010000148.1 GCA_017744495.1 Caulobacter sp.
CAGCAGTCGATGATCAAGAAGGCCCACAACCGCGACGCCGCCCTGGAAGGCCGCCGGATCCTGGTGGTCGAGGACGATGTCCGTAACGTCTACTCGATCACCAATATCCTGGAGCCGCGCGGCGCGCTGATCGAGATCGCCCGCAACGGCAAGGAAGCCATCGAGGCCCTCGAGAAGTCGACCAAGGACGAGGGCGCGGCCATCGACCTCGTTTTGATGGACGTGATGATGCCGGTGATGGACGGCCTGACCGCCACCGCGCAGATCCGCAAGGACGCCCGCTTCAAGAAGCTGCCGATCATCACCCTGACCGCCAAGGCCATGCCCGA
The DNA here is from genome assembly GCA_017744495.1 of Caulobacter sp. Classification (GTDB taxonomy): domain Bacteria; phylum Pseudomonadota; class Alphaproteobacteria; order Caulobacterales; family Caulobacteraceae; genus Caulobacter. The sequence goes on from JAGIBE010000148.1 coordinate 330, forward strand.
CGACCAGGCCCGCTGCATCGAGGCCGCCGCCAACGACTACATGGCCAAGCCGCTGGACGTGGATCAGTTGCTGTCCCTGGTCCGCGTGTGGATGCCCCGCTGATCCCATGCGTGACGACGTCGAGGACATCGAGATCAGGCTGCTGCTGGAGGCCTTGTACCAGCGCTACCACTACGACTTTCGGCGCTATGCCAAGGCGTCGGTCAAGCGCCGCCTGAAGCAGGCCCGCGAGCAGCTGGGCCATGCCAGCTACTCGGCCATGCAGGACGCCCTGCTGCATGATCCGGACATGCTGGAGCAGCTCCTGGGCTACCTGACCGTGCAGGTCAGCGAGATGTTCCGCGACCCCAGCTACTTCAAGGCCCTGCGCGAGACGGTGCTGCCGCACCTGAAGACCTATCCGTCGCTGAAGGTCTGGGTGGCCGGATGCAGCGAGGGCGAGGAGCTGTACTCCCT
>JAGIBE010000149.1 GCA_017744495.1 Caulobacter sp.
CGGCACCGCTGGTCCCGGCGCCGTTGGCCCGGCCGCCGGCATTTCCGGAACGGGCTATCACCCGGATCCCGCGCGCAGCAATCGAGCAGCAGCCCGCGCCGTTCGCGGGGCCTCAGCCGGCACCGGTGATGCTGCCAGCGGTACCGCTGCTGCCGCGCCCCTCGGTGGTCTACGATGCCAGCGTCGGCGGCGGTCCGTCCGCCGGAGCGGCAGCGGGCGGCCAGGCGGCGGCGGGCGGCGCGGCCGATGAGCGGGTGCTCGCAACGCGGCTTGCCAATCCTTCGGTCACCGTGCCCAAGGGGACGGTCATCCCGGCCGTCCTTGAATCCGCACTCGATTCAACAAGGGCGGGGCAGGTACGGGCGATCGTCTCGCGCGATGTGATGGGCTTCGACGGCTCGAAGGTCCTGATCCCGCGCGGCAGCCGGCTCTACGGCGAATATGCCTCCGACCTCAATTATGGCCAGAACCGTGCGCTGGTGCGCTGGACCCGGCTGCTGCGGCCCGATGGCGCAATGATCAACCTGGACTCGCCCGCGGCCGACCCGCTCGGGCGCGCCGGGATCAGGGGCAAGGTCAACAGCCACTTCTGGGCGCGGTTCGGCTCGGCGATCCTCCAGACCGTGCTCGACATCGGTGGCAACGTTGCGACGCGCAAGGTCGACGATGCGCTGGTGGTCGCGCTGCCGGGCAGCACCCAGAACCTCAGCCGGGTCGCGACCGAGGGTCAGTCGCAGGTTGTCCCGACACTGACGGTGAAGCAGGGGAC
>JAGIBE010000150.1 GCA_017744495.1 Caulobacter sp.
GGCGTGCGCTCAGTCCAGCCGCACCACCGTGCGGCCCAGCGAGCCGCCGGCGAGCATCGTGGCGAACACGTCCGGCAGCTCGGCCAGGGCCGCCTCGCGGGTGCAGATCGCATCCAGCTGCGCCGGCTTCCATTCGTCGGCCAGCAGCGCCCAGATGTCGTCGCGGATGTCGCGCGCGGTGCCGGCCGAGCCAATCCCCAGCAGCGACACCCCGCGCAGGATGAAGGGCATCACCGTCAGCGCGTCGAGCGCGGGCGTGGCGGCCAGGCCCGCGGAGGCGACGTTGCCGTAGGGCGCGGTCTGGGCCAGCAGGCTGACCAGCATCGGCCCGCCGACGTTGTCCAGGCCGCCACCGAAGCGGATCGACTCGAGCGGGCGGTTGGCCTGCAGCGCATCGCGGCCGAGCACTTCGCGCGCGCCCAGCGACTTCAGGTACGCGGCCTGGTCGGCCTTGCCGCTGACCGCGTGCACCTCGTAGCCGGCGCGGCTGAAGATCGCCACCGCCAGCGAGCCCACGCCGCCGGTGGCGCCGGTGACCGCCAGCGGCCCCAGCTCCGGGCGCTGCCGGTTCTCGCGCATGCGGTACAGGGCGAGCGCCGCGGTGAAGCCGGCGGTGCCCAGGACCATGGCCTGGCGCAGGTCCAGCCCGCGCGGCAGCGCGACCACCCACTCGGCCGGCAGCCGCGCATAGGCCGCGTAGCCGCCGTCGCGGGTCTCGCTCAGGCCGCAGCCGGTGACCAGCAC
>JAGIBE010000151.1 GCA_017744495.1 Caulobacter sp.
GTTCATCTTCACTTCGGGGTGGACGCGGCCCTCGAAGTTGCGGTTGCCGGACAGCACCGAAGTCACCACCAGGTCGCCACTGGCGATGCCGGCGCTGATCTCGGTCGGCAGCGGGCCGGAATTGCCGATGCAGGTGGTGCAGCCGTAGCCGACGATGTAGAAGCCGACCTTCTCCAGCTCCTTCAGCAGCCCGGCCTTTTCCAGGTAATCGGTGACCACGCGCGAGCCGGGGCCGAGTGAGGTTTTCACCCACGGCTTGCGGTCCAGTCCGCGCGCGGCCGCGTTGCGCGCCAGCAGGCCGGCGCCGACCATCACCGCCGGGTTGGAGGTATTGGTGCACGAGGTGATCGCCGCGATGACCACCGCGCCGTCGCGGAGCTTGACCGGCTGGCCATCGATTTCGACGTGGGCCACGCCCTTCTGCAGCGCGTCGTTGCCGACCGCCGCGGTGCCGCCTTCGGCGATGAAGCCGGAGACTTCCTGGCTGCGCTTGTCGCGACTGGCGGTCAGCAGGGCGACGTTGTCGCGGTAGTTGCGCTTCATGTCGCCGAGCAGCACGCGGTCCTGCGGGCGCTTGGGGCCGGCCAGCGAGGGCTTCACGTCGCCCATGTCCAGTTCCAGCGTGGTGCTGTACGTGGCGTGCGGGCTGTCGGGCGTATGCCACAACCCCTGGGCCTTGGCGTATGCCTCGACCAGCGCGATCTGCGCTTCGCTGCGGCCGGACAGGCGCAGGTAG
>JAGIBE010000152.1 GCA_017744495.1 Caulobacter sp.
TCGTGCGGAAGCCTTCAAGGATCGGCTCGCCCGACTTGGCCAGGGCGAAGGTCCCCGGCGCGATGGCGCTGTTCAGCCACAGCACCAGCAGGGCCGAGACGATCAGGGTGGAGATGCCAAGAATGATACCCTTGGGCAGGTCGCGCTGCGGCGTATGGCTCTCTTCGGCCGCCAGGGGCAGCTGCTCGATGGCCAGGAACAGCCAGACCGCGAACGGCAGCTGGGCCAGGGCCCCGCCGATCCCGGCGGGCAGGAACGGACCGTGGCCGTCCTTCAGCTCGGTCCCGCCCGGGCCGACGTTCATGGCGTACTTGGCGAAGTCGGCGTGCGGCAGGGCGCTGACCCAGAACACCGCCAGGCAGGCCAGGGCCAGCAGGGTGATGAACACCGTGAAGCGGAACGACATCGCCACCCCGCCGGCGTTCAGCCCCACGAAGATGACGTACGACCCGATCCAGTAGAGCGGCTGCACCCAGGCCGGAGTCTCGAAGATGCCGCCCAGGTACGAGCCGATGAAGAAGCAGACCACCGCCGCCGTCAGCACGTATTCGACATTCTCGCACAGACCGGTGACGAACCCGCCCCACGGCCCCATGGCGGCCCGGGCGAAGCTGTAGGCTCCGCCGGTGTGCGGCTGAGCCGCGGCCATCTCGGCGATCGAGAAGGTCAGGCCCAGGTACATGACGGTGATGATCAGGGTGGCCACCAGCATGCCGCCCCAGCCGCCGG
>JAGIBE010000153.1 GCA_017744495.1 Caulobacter sp.
GCTCGACACTTAGCTGCGCCTCGAGCACCGCGACCGCCTCGGTCACCCGCTCGGGCCTGCGCGCGCCGACAAGTGGCACGATGTCGTCGCCTTGCGCGAGCACCCAGCCGAGCACGAGCTGGCCCGGAGTGAGCCCGAATCCCGCCCCCACTTCGGCGATCCGCGCCGCCACGCCGAGATTGCGTTCGCCCGCCTCGCCCTGGAAGCGCGGCGTGTGCGCGCGAAAGTCCCCCGCCGCCTGCACGCCGGGCTGCCAGCCGCCGGTCAGCAGTCCGCGGCCGAACACGCCGTAGGCGGTCATGCCGATGCCGAGCTCGCGGCAGGCCGGCAGCACCGCGCGCTCGATGTTGCGCGTGGTCAGCGCGTATTCGATCTGCAGGTCGCAGATCGGGTGCACCGCGCTCGCCCGCCGCAGCGTCTCGGGGCCGACCTCGCTCAGGCCGACGTGGCGCACCCAGCCGGCCTCGATGCACTCGACGATCGCCCCGACCGTGTCCTCGATCGGCACTTGCGGGTCGAGCCGCGCCGGGCGGTAGATGTCGACGTAGTCGGTGCCGAGCTTGTTGAGGGTCTGCGCCAGGGCGTTCTTGACCGCTGCCGGGCGCGTGTCGTTGCCGAGCCAGTTGCCGGCCGGATCGCGCTGGGCGCCGAACTTGACGCTGAGCAGGTAGGATTCGCGCGGCACCCCGCGCAGCGCCTCGGCGATGAGCAGCTCGTTGTGGCCCATGC
>JAGIBE010000154.1 GCA_017744495.1 Caulobacter sp.
CGCTCGGGCAGCACGTCGGCGCCAAGCTCGCGGAGCTGCGCGAGACGATCGCGGTGCGCCGGGGCGGAAGCATGGCGGGCGCGCTCGCCGCGGTGGCGACCGACCGCGGCAAGGCCGAGATGGACGCGATCCGCGCGCAGCTCGCGGTCATGACGCAAGAAGAGCTTCGCCTCAGGCAGATCCGGCTCGATGACATGCAGGCGGCGTCGGCCGCCGCGGTGGCGACCGCCATCATCACCAGCGCGATCGGCATTGCCCTGACCATCGTGATCTTTCTCCTCCTCCGGCGTGACCAGCGCCTGCGCGCGCGGCAACAATGGCTCCAGGCAGGCCAGCTCGGCCTCGCCGCCGCGATGCGCGGCGAGAAGTCGGTCGAAGAGATCGGCGAGGCGATCCTCGCGTTCCTCGCACGCTACCTGGGCTTCCAGGCCGGCGCGGTGTTCAAGGGCGAGGACGGGCATTTCAGCAAGGTCGCGACGCTGGGAGTGGCCTCTGAGGCCGAGGTGCCGAACAGCTTCGGCCTCAAGCAGGGTCTTCTCGGCCGCGTCGCCGCGGAAGGCGAGCCGCTCGTCGTCGACGAAGTCCCGCAGGGTTACCTGACGATCGGCTCGGCGCTCGGCAGCGAGAAGCCGAGGCAGCTGGTGATCGTCCCGGCAAAGGCGGACGACGCGGTCAACGCGGTGGTCGAGCTAGGGTTCTTCCACACCCCCGATCCG
>JAGIBE010000155.1:0-70224 GCA_017744495.1 Caulobacter sp.
GGTTCAAATCCTGTCCCCGCACCCAAGCCCCTAAAGCCAAGCTCGCCTACGCCTCGCTATGTGTGGCCTCAATGCCACTTCCGGTGGCGTTTCGGTCTCGATCGACCCGTGTCACGCGAAAATTTATCGCTCAGATCGGGCTCCGCCTGAGATTCTGCAATCAAACCCCGTAGCGCGTTCCTCGGATTTGCGTCATGAGAGCAGGATGGAAGGACGCGGGTCGGCAACTGGCCCGCTGAATGAGGTTTTGAGGATAAGATGGCGAACGGTGTCGTTAAGTGGTTCAACCCGGCCAAGGGCTTTGGTTTCATTCAGCCCGAGGACGGCGGCCAGGACGTGTTCGTCCACATCGCCGCGGTTGAACGCTCGGGCCTGTCGGGCCTGAACGAAGGTGATCAGGTGGCGTACGAGCTGGAAGAAGACCGCCGCTCGGGCAAGACCTCGGCCGGCAATCTGCGCGTCACGGGCCAAGGCCCGGCTCCGGCGGCCTCGCGCCGTCCGCCGCGCGAGTTCGGCGGCGCGCCCCGCGGCGGCTACGACGCCCCGCGCGGTGGCGGCTATGGCGGCGGCGGCGCCGGCGAAGCCGGCACCGGCGTGGTGAAGTGGTTCAACAGCACCAAGGGCTTCGGCTTCATCCAACCGGATAACGGCGGCGGCGACATCTTCGTGCACATCTCGGCCGTTGAACGCGCCGGCCTGCGCGGCCTGAACGAAGGTCAGCAAGTCGGTTACGAACTGGAACAGGACCGCCGCTCGGGCAAGACCTCGGCCGGCAACCTGCGCATCCTCTAGGGTTCGAAACAGGCCGGGCGCGGAGCGTTCGGCCGACCTTTCGACCTAAAAATCAGGCCCCGCCGGAGCCTCTCCCCGTCGCTGAGACGGTGGAAGGGTTCCTGCGGGGCCTTTTCGTGTCCGAAATCGGCGGTGGAGGGGCTTTATGCCCCGCGCAGTTCGCGCTCGGCGGCCGCCTGGTTCACCGCCAGGGCGGTCATGTTGGCGATGCCGCGGGCGGTGACGCTGGGCGTCAACACATGCAGCGGCCGGCTCATGCCCAGCAGCAGCGGCCCGACCAGCAGGCCCTCGGTGGCGGCGCTGAGCAGGGTCAGGGCGATATTGGCGGCGTCCAGGGTGGGCATGACCAGCAGGTTGGCCGAGCCCTTCAGGGCGCTGTCGTGCACCAGGCGGTCGCGCAGGGCCTGGGAGAGGGCGGCGTCGGCGTGCATTTCGCCGTCGACCTCCAACTCCGGCGCGCGCTCGCGGACCAGGGCCAGGGCCTCGCGCATCTTGCGGGCGGTCGGCGAGTTGCTGGCCCCGAAGCTGGAGTGCGACAGCAGGGCCGCCTTGGGCGTCAGGCCGAAGCGGCGCACGGATTCGGCGGCCAGCAGGGTCATCTCGGCCACCTGCTCGGCGGTCGGGTCGACGTTGACGTGGGTGTCGCAGAAGAACAGCGTGCCGTTGTCGATGATCAGGGCCGACAGGGCGTAGACCCGGCCGACGTTCTCGCGCTTGGGGATGATCGGCAGGACATAGGTCATGTGCTGCCACCAGTCGCCGGCCCCGCCCACCAGAGCGGCGTCGACATGACCGGCCTGCAGCAGCATCGAGGCCGAGACGGTCCGGCGGTTGGTCACCCGGCGCTCGGCGGCCAGGGGCGGAACGCCGCGACGGCTGACCAGGCCTTGGTAGCGCTCGACCAGCGGGGCGAACAGCGCCTTGTCGGCCGAAGGATCGAGGATTTCGACGCGGCCGTCGAAGTCCAGGCGCAAGCCCATTTCCGAGGCCTTGGCGACGATCGTCTCGCGCTTGCCGATCAGCACGGGCTTGCAGAGGCCTTCGTCCAGCACGGTCTGCACGGCGCGCAGCACGCGTTCATCCTCGCCCTCAGCATAGGCGACGCGGATGCCGCCGGTCTTGGCGGCGGCCTTGGTGGCTTTGCGGGCCCGTTCGAACACCGGGCGCATCAGCTGGCCCGAGCGGTAGACGAACAGCTCCAGCTCGGCGCGATAGGCGTCGAAGTCGGCGATGGGGCGAGTGGCGACGCCGCTGTCCATGGCCGCCCGGGCCACGGCCGGGGCGATCTGCAGGATCAGGCGCGGGTCGAACGGCTTGGGGATGATGTACTGGGCGCCGAACATCGGGGCGACGCCGCCATAGGCGCTGGCCACCACTTCGGAGGCTTCGGCGCGAGCCAGCTCGGCTATGGCCTCGACGGCCGCCACCTTCATGGCCTCGTTGATCTCCGACGCGCCGACGTCCAGAGCGCCGCGGAAGATAAACGGGAAGCACAGGACGTTGTTGACCTGGTTGGGATAGTCGCTGCGGCCGGTGGCCATGATCGCGTCGGGACGTTGGGCGGCGACGATCTCGGGCAGGATCTCCGGCTCTGGATTGGCCATGGCCAGGATCAGCGGGTTCTCGGCCAGCAGCGGCAGCCACTCGGCCTTGAACACGCGGGGCGCGGAAAGGCCCAGGAAGATGTCGGCGCCCGGCAGCGCGTCCGGCAACGATCGGGCGTCGGTCGGCCGGGCGTAGCGGGCCATGTTCTCGGGCATGTCCGGCTCACGGCCGGCATAGACCACGCCTTTGATGTCGGTCAGGGTCACGTTCTCGACCGGCAGACCCATCGAGACAAGCAGGTCGACGCAGGCCAGGGCCGCCGCGCCGGCGCCCGAGGTGACCAGCTTGACGTCCTTGAGAGTCTTGCCCTGCACGACCAGGGCGTTGCGCACGGCGGCGGCGCAGACGATGGCGGTGCCGTGCTGATCGTCGTGGAAGACCGGGATGTTCATCCGCTCGCGCAGCCTGCGCTCGATGACGAAGCATTCCGGGGCCTTGATGTCCTCCAGATTGATGCCGCCGAAGGTGGGCTCCAGGGCGGCGACCACCTCGATGAAGCGGTCGGGATCCTCGGCATCGACCTCGAGGTCGAAGACATCGATGCCGGCGAATTTCTTGAACAGGACCGCCTTGCCCTCCATCACGGGCTTGGAGGCCAGCGGGCCGATATTGCCCAGGCCCAGCACAGCGGTGCCGTTGGAGATCACCGCCACCAGGTTACCGCGGGCGGTGTAGTCGCGGGCCGTGTCCGGATCGGCGGCGATGGCTTCGCAGGGGGCGGCGACGCCGGGGGAATAGGCCAGGCCGAGGTCGCGCTGGGTGGCCATGCGCTTGGTGGCCTCGATCGCCAGCTTTCCGGGCCGCGGCAGACGGTGATAGTCCAGGGCGGCTTTACGGAAATCCTCGTCCATCGGTCGGTCCTCGGTGACTGCGCAAGGTAAGTGGCGCGGATCGTCTGGTCTGGAAGTCGGTGCGATCCGTCAGGGCCTAGCTACCGGTGTTGGCGACGTATTTCCAACCTTACCCAAGGCCAGATGGCGTTTTTTGCGGTTCGGGACCCTTCGATGGGCGATCGTGGGTGGCTCAATAAGTAATAAAAGACTTATATATCGCCCATCCGGCGGGCGCCCGGCGCTGCTCCACAAGGCGGTTCGTCGTCTCGGCGCATCGAAGGGGCGTCCGGACTGGACTTGCGGGCGAGGCGGTTTCAGCATCGCTTGTAGGCCCTTGGGTCTAGAATGTTGCGCAGCGACGCCGAGCAGGGAAGCACGAACGCATGAGCGGCCTGACCACCCACATCCTCGACACGGCGATCGGTCGCCCGGCGGCGGGGGTGAGCGTGCGGGTTTCCGCGCGGCGTGGGGAGACGGTCAGCCTGCTGAGCGAAACCCGCACCGACGCAGACGGCCGGGCGCGGCTGGTTGAGGGGGCGGACCTGGCGGCCGGCGGCTATCGGCTGGAGTTCGCGGTGGCCGACTATTTCAAGGCGACAGGCGCGGCCGTCAGCGACCCGCCGTTCCTGGACGTGGTGGTGATCGATTTCGCGGTGGCCGACCCGGCCCAGCATCATCACGTGCCGCTGCTGGTCTCGCCGTTCGGCTATTCCACCTACCGAGGCAGCTGAGATGGGAGAGGCGGTTCGCTTCCTGCTGAATGGCGAAGTGGTCGAGGCCAGGGGCGTCGATCCCACCCGCACCTTGCTGGAGCATCTGCGAGGCGACCTGCGCCGCACCGGGACGAAGGAAGGCTGCGCCGAGGGCGACTGTGGCTCCTGCACGGTGCTGGTCGGCGAGCTTGAGGGCGAAGCCGTCAGCTGGCGGGCGGTCAACAGCTGCATCCAGTTCGTGCCCATGCTGGACGGCAAGGCGGTGATCAGCGTCGAGGGGCTTGGAAAGGATCAGCCGCACCCGGTGCAGGCCGCTATGGTCGAGCATCACGGCTCGCAGTGCGGCTTCTGCACGCCGGGCATCGTCATGTCGCTGTACGGTCGAGCCGTGGCGGCCAAGGGGGCGAACGCGCCGGTCGACGAGATGCTGGCTGGCAACCTGTGCCGTTGCACCGGTTACGGCCCGATCATCGCGGCGGCCGAGACGATCGAGCCCGAGGCCGCGCCCGACGTGGCCGATCAACTGGCGGCGCTGCGCCGCGACGAGGCGCTGAGCCTCGACTTTGCCGATCCCGTCGCCGGCGTAACCCGCCGCTGGTTCGCGCCTTTGAGCGCGGACGAACTGGCGGAAACCTATGCCGCCCATCCCGACGCGGTCGTGGTGGCCGGGGCCACCGACATCGGCCTGTGGGTCACCAAGCTGCGAAAGCCGCTCAAGACCCTGATCGACATCGGTCGCGTCGATGAGCTGAAGACCATCACCCGTGAGGACGGAGGCTTACGCATCGGCGCGGGTGTGCGCTATGTCGACGCCCTGGAGACGTTGGCTGGGCTCTATCCCGATCTCGGCGCCATGATGCGGCGGCTGGGGTCCACCCAGGTGCGCAACAGCGGCACGATCGGCGGCAATATCGCCAATGGCTCGCCGATCGGCGACATGCCGCCGGCCCTGATCGCCCTGGGCGCGCGCCTGGTGCTGCGTCGCTGGAACGAGCGGCGGATAATCCCGCTGGAGGACTTCTTCATCGCCTATGGCAAGCAGGATCGCGCGCCCGGCGAGTTCGTCGAGGCGGTGCTGGTCCCCGAGCCCGCGCCAAGCGCGATGTTCAAGGTCTTCAAGCTGTCCAAGCGCTTCGACCAGGACATCTCGGCGGTGTGCGGCGCGTTCAACATCCAGATCGTCGATGAGGTCGTGACCTCGGCGCGCATCGCCTACGGCGGCATGGCCGGCACGCCCAAGCGCGCGGTTGCCTGCGAAGAAGCCCTGGTCGGCCGGCTCTGGAACCGCGCGACGATCCACGCGGCCGTCGAGGCCCTGGCCGGCGACTTCACGCCGCTGAGCGACGCCCGCGCCTCGGCCGCCTACCGCGCCCTGACCGCCGGCAACATGCTGCGCAAGGTGTTCATCGAGTCCGCCCGGCCGGACCTTGAGACGCGCGTGCCGGAGGCGGCTCATGGCTGATTCGGGCGCCAAGCTGGTCGAGCCGATCGTCTTCCAGGGCGTCCACGCGTCCCTGCCGCACGACAGCGCCTGGCGGCACGTGTCGGGCGCGGCGATCTATGTCGACGACATCCCGGAGCCGCCCGGCACGCTCCATGTCCATCTGGGCATGAGCAAGAAGGCCCATGCACGGATCGTGTCGATGGACCTGTCGGCCGTGCGCGCCTCGCCCGGCGTTGTGACAGTGCTGACGGCCCACGACATACCCGGCGAGAACGACGTCAGTCCGGTGATCCACGACGACCGGCTGTTCGCCGACGGCGAGGTGATCTGCGTGGGCCAGAGCCTCTTCGCCGTAGCCGCCACCTCGATCGCCGCCGCCCGCGCCGCCGCCGCCAAGGCCGTGGTCGAGTACGAGGATCTGCCGGCCGCTATCACCATCGGCCAGGCCCGCGAGGCGGACCTGAAGATCGAGGCCAGCCAGCGCATGGCGCGCGGCGACGCGACCGCCGCCCTGGCGGCCTCGCCCCGGCGTCTGCAGGGGGCCTTCGCCATCGGCGGCCAGGACCACTTCTACCTCGAAGGCCAGGTCGCCCTGGCCACGCCGCGCGAGGGCGGCGATGTCCACATCTGGTCGTCCACCCAGCATCCCAGCGAGGTCCAGCATCTGGTCGCCCACGTGCTGGCCGTGCCCAGCAGCGCGGTGATCGTCGAGGTGCGCCGGATGGGCGGCGGGTTCGGCGGCAAGGAGACCCAGGCCTCGCTGTTCGCGGCGGCCGCGGCCGTGGTCGCCGTAAAGACCGGTCGCCCTGCCAAGGCCCGTCCGGATCGTGACGAGGACATGGTCATGACCGGCAAGCGGCATGACTTCGAGATCGCCTACGACGTCGGCTTCGACGACGAGGGACGCCTGACCGGCCTGGCCCTGGAGCTGGCCTCGCGCTGCGGCTCGACCACTGACCTGTCGATGGCCATAAACGACCGTGCGATGTTCCACGCCGACAACTGCTATTTCCTGCCGGCTGTCGAGATCGTCTCGCACCGCTTCAAGACTCACACCGTGTCGAACACCGCCTTCCGGGGCTTCGGCGGGCCGCAGGGCATGGCGGCGATCGAGCGGGTGATGGACGCCGTCGCCCAGGCCACGGGGCTGGACCCGCTCGAGGTGCGCCGCCGCAATCTCTACGGCGGCGAGGGGCGCAACCTCACACCCTACCACCAGGTGGTGGAAGACAATGTCGCGCCGCAGCTGCTGAGCGAGCTGGCCGCCTCCTGCGACTACGAGGCCCGTCAGCGCGCGATCGACGCCTACAACGCCAGAAGCCCGGTGCTGAAGAAGGGCCTGGCCTTGACGCCGGTGAAGTTCGGCATCTCGTTCACCACCACCCACCTGAACCAGGCCGGGGCGCTGCTACACCTCTATGCCGACGGCTCGATCCTGCTGAACCACGGCGGGACCGAGATGGGGCAGGGGCTATTCGTCAAGGTCGCCCAGATCGTCGCCGAGGCCTTCAAGGTGAGCGTCGACCGTGTGAAGGTCAGCGCGACCGTCACCGACAAGGTGCCCAACACGTCGGCCACCGCCGCTTCGTCGGGCACGGACCTGAACGGCATGGCGGCGCTCAACGCTGCAAACACCATCAAGGCCCGGTTGGTGGCGTTCGCGGCCAAGAAGTGGGGCTGCGCCGAAGGGGACGTCGAGTTCACGCCCGAGGGCCTGCGGGCCGGCGCCGAACTGGTGCCGTTCGACGTGCTGTGCCGCCAGGCTCACCTGGCGCGGGTGTCGCTGTCTTCGACCGGCTTCTACGCCACGCCCAAGATCCACTACGACCGCGCCACCCACACTGGCCGGCCGTTCTATTACTACGCCTATGGCGCGGCCTGCAGCGAGGTGCTGATCGACACCCTGACCGGCGAGATGAAGGTCACGCGGGTCGACATTCTGCACGACGCCGGCCGGTCGCTAAACCCGGCCATCGACCTGGGCCAGATCGAGGGCGGCTTCGTCCAAGGCATGGGCTGGCTGACCACCGAGGAGCTGGTGTTCGCCGATGACGGCCGCCTGCTGACCCACGCCCCATCGACCTACAAGATCCCCACCTGCGGCGACCGCCCGACGGTGATGAACATCGCCCTGTGGGAAGCCGGCCGGAATGTCGAGGAGACGGTGCACCGTTCCAAGGCCGTGGGCGAGCCGCCCCTGATGCTGGCCCTGTCGGTGCTGTCGGCTGTGAACCGGGCCGTGGCCGCGGTGGCTGACCACAAGCTGTTCCCCGATCTCGACGCGCCGGCGACGCCCGAGCGAATCCTGATGGCGGTCGAGGATGTGAAGCTGAGGGCGGGTCTTGGTTAGGGCGCCAGACGTCACCCTCTCCCAGAGGGAGAGGGCGGGGCCCGCGCTCGAAGAGCGTGGGAGGGTGAGGGGTTACACCCTCGCCGATTTCACGCCCTGCCGGCACGCCGTCGAACGCCTTACCCCCTCACCCTCCCGCGCTTCGCGCGGGCCCCTCCCTCTCCCCATGGGAGAGGGAGCATGAGCAACTGGGCTCGCCAATCCCTTGCCCGTTTGGCCGAAGACCAACCTGTCGCCCTGGTGACCATCCTGGCCACAGAGGGCTCGGCGCCACGCGACGCTGGGACCAAGATGGTGGTCTGGGCCGAGGGCCAGGCCGGCACGATCGGCGGCGGTAACTTGGAACATCAGGTCGCCGACCAGGCGCGGCGGATGCTGCTGAGCCAGGTGCATTTCGCCCTGCAGGACTATCCGCTGGGCCCGCTTCTGGCCCAATGCTGCGGCGGCCGCGTGCGGCTGCTGATCGAGCGGCTGGACAAGACCGCCATCGACTGGCTGACCGACGCCGCGCGCCGCCTGGACGCCGACCAGCCGTTCGAGGTCCGCACCCGCTTCAATCCCGGCGCCTTGTTCAAGACCATAGCCCCGGTCGCGGCCTCCAGCCCCGACGGCGCGGCCATCACCCTGGCGGGTGCGCCGGCCACGGCGCGGGGAGCCCGGCCGAGCCTGGGCGACGAGCTGGTCGAGCCGCAGGACCTGCCGCGTCCGCCGGTGCTGCTGTTCGGCGCCGGCCATGTGGGCCAGGCCGTGGCCCGGGCCTTGGAACCGCTGCCGTTCCGCCTGAGCTGGTACGACAGCCGGCCCGAGACGGCCCCGATCCCCGGCGTCACGGTCGGGACGCCGGCCGAACTGGCTGCCGCCGCCATGGGCGCGGGACCGGACGCCTACATCCTGATCATGACCCACGACCATAACCTGGATTACGCCCTGACCTCGGCGGCCCTGGCCGGCGGGGCGTGCGGCTATCTTGGCCTGATCGGGTCGGACACCAAGAAGGCCCGGTTTCTCAGCCGGCTGCGCAAGGACGGCTTCGGCGACGGGGCCGTGGCTCGCATGACTTGCCCGATCGGCCTGCCTCACCTGAAGAACAAAGCCCCCGAGGTGATCGCCGTCTCGGTGGTCGCCGATCTGCTGATGCGGCTCGAGGCCGCCCGCGCTGCTACGAAGGATCTCCAGCTTGCAAGCCTATAGGGCGTCGATCCTCCACCTGGAGGACGACCCGACCACAACGGACGGGGAGGCGCACGCCTTCCACGAGGACGGCCTGCTGCTGGTCGATGACGGCCGCGTGGTCGCGTGCGGCGACTACGCCAAGCTGGCCGACGAACTGGGCGATACGCGGGTCGAAGACCTGCGCGGAAAGCTGATCGTGCCGGGCTTCGTCGACACCCACATCCACTTCCCGCAGGTCGACATCATCGCCGCCCATGGCGAGCAGTTGCTGGACTGGTTGGAGCGCCATACCTTCCCGGCCGAGGCCGCTTTCGCCGATCGCGGCCATGCCGAGGAGACCGCAGAGTTCTTCGTCGAGGAGCTGCTGCGCAACGGCACGACCAGCGCCCTGGTGTTCGGCTCGGTGCACAAGGTCTCGGTCGAGGCGCTGTTCGCCTCCGCCCTTAAGCGCGACATGCGGCTGATCGCCGGCAAATCGCTGATGGACCGCAACGCCCCGCCGGGTCTGACCGACACGGTCGAGAGCAGCCGCGCGGACATGGAAAGCCTGATCGCCGACTGGCACGGCAAGGGGCGGCTGGGCTACGCCGTCACCCCGCGCTTCGCGATCAGCTGCAGCGATGAGCAGCTGACCATGGCCGGCGAGGTGCTGGCCGAGCATCCCGGCCTGTGGATGCAGACCCACCTGTCGGAGAACCTGCGGGAGATCGCCGACACAGCCAAGCTGTTCCCCGAGGCGCGGGACTATCTGGATGTCTATGACCGCTTCGGCCTAGTCGGGAAGCGCTCGGTCTTCGCCCACTGCGTCCACCTGGGCGCGGAGGCCTTCGACCGGCTGGCGGACGCCAGCTCGGCCATCGCCTTCTGCCCGACCTCGAACCTCTTCCTGGGCTCGGGCCTGTTCCCGCTGCAGACGGCCTGCGCCCACGGGGTGAAGGTCGGGATCGGCACGGATGTGGGGGCGGGGACGACCTTCTCGATCCTCCACACCCTGGGCGAGGCCTACAAGGTGGGCCAGCTGCGCGGCGAGGCGCTGGACCCGTTCCACGCCCTGTACCTGGCCACCCTGGGCGGGGCGCGGGCGCTGGGGCTGGAGGACGAGATCGGCAGCCTGGAGCGCGGCAAGATCGCCGACTTCCTGGTGCTGGACCTGGCCGCGACACCGCTCTTGGCGCGGAGGCTGCCGGCCGCGAAGAGCCTGGAGGACAAGCTCTTCGCGCTGACGGTGCTCGGGGACGACCGCGTGGTGGAGCGGACGTACGTGACTGGGATGGAGCGGTATCGGCGATAGTGCGTCGCTACTTGCCCCCACCTGACCGCCGCGCGGTCTGTCCCCCCATAGGGGGCGGAGGACGCACGCTCGGCGCCCGCTAGCCTCTTCCCCCTATGGGGGAACACGATCGCGAAGCGATCCGTAGGGGGCAAGTGGGTGCGCCTCAGCGTCCCATCGTCTCCGCATACAGCTTCAACAGCCCCTCGGCCTTCACCCCCACCGTCACCGCCTGGATCGGCTGATCATCCCAGGCGCTGGGGCCGAACAGCTCGCCCTCGACCTTCTGGCAGGTCTGACCCAACGCGATACCGTCGGTGATCACGCGGATCGAGCCGCGGCGCACCTCGAACAGCGTGGGATCGATCACATAGGCCACGGCGGCGGCGTCGTGCACGCAGCAGCCGACGATGCCGTCACGGCCGCCATAGAAGGCCGCATAGGGCTTGGAGATGGCGTTCAGGAAGGCGCAGGCCGGGCCGCCGGCGACCTCCAGGGCGTCCATATAGGCCGGGCTCATCACGACCTGGGTGGTGACGTCCAGGCTGACCGCCGTGACGTACCAGGGCGCGGTGAACACCAGGTCGGCGGCTTCAGGATCGTTCCAGATATTGGCCTCGGCCACGGGGGTGACGTTGCCCGGCTTGCCGGCCACGCCGAACGCGCCGCCCATGATCACCACGCCCTTCAGCAGGGTGGCGACCTCGGGATCGGCTTTCAGGGCGAGGGCCAGGTTGGTCAGCGGGCCGACCGCGACCAGGGTGATCTCGCCGGGGTTCTCGCGGGCCAGGTCGATGATCGCCTGGTAGGCCGGCTTGGCCTCGGGCTCGGCGGCGGCTAGGCCGGTCAGCTCGACGTCGCCCAGGCCGTTCTCGCCGTGCACGAAGGTCGGCGAGGGGTTGCGCGGCCGGATCAGCGGCTTGTCGGTCCCCTTGAAGACCGGCGCCGTCAGGCCGAAGCGGTTCTTCAGATAAAGGGCGTTGCGGGTGGTGGTGTCGATGTCGGCGTTGCCGAACACCGTGGTCACGGCCACCAGGTCGAGCGCGGGGCTGGCCTCGATGAAGAGCAGCGCCATGGCGTCGTCGATGCCGGGATCGGTATCGAAAATGATCTTTTGGGTCGTCATCTGAAGGACTTAACTCATCGCGGTGGCGAGGGGGAGACCCCTCAAACGAACCATGCTCCCGGCGCGAACCGGGAGCATGGCTGAACGATGGCGATCCTTCGGGAAACCGCCCGGCGCGAGGCCGCGGCGGGACGTCAGGATTACCGACGGGCGCTGATCGAGATGCCGACGATCCGAGGCTCGTTGACGAAACCGGTCAGGTTGTTGAAGTCGATGGCGCCGCGCAGGTTCACCTCGTTGGTGATGTTGCGGGCGAACAGGGCGACCTCGTAGGCGCCGTCCTGCTTGGCGTAGCCCAGCTTCAGACCGCCCTCGAACTCGCCCTTCGAGTAGAACTCCTTGGACTGGTACAGGAAGATGTTGGTGTAGCCCTGCTTGAACCAGTCAGTGTAGGCGAACAGTTCGCCGTCGCCGATCGGATAGCTGTAGCGGGCGGTGAAGTTCAGGACGTACTTCGGCGCGTTCGGGAACGGGTTCCCGTCGACCAGGGCCTGGCCCGAGGCGTTCAGCGGATCGGTGGCGGTGCACTGGGCGCACACCGCAACCGCCAGATCCTTATCCTTGATCTTGGTGTGGTTGTAGCTGTAGCCGGCGGTCAGCAGCAGGTTTTCGGTGACCTTGAACTCGCCGTCGAACTCGACGCCGTAGGCTTCGCCCTTGTCGGCGTTGATCAGCAGCGTGTTGTTGCCGGCGCCGCCGATGGCGCTGAACTGCGGGTTCTTCTCCTCGTAGGTGAAGGCCGCGCCGTTGAAGCGGATACGGCGGTCCAGCAGCTCGCTCTTGAAGCCGACTTCATACGACTGGATCGTTTCCGACTGGGCCACCGACGGGGTGGAACCGAACACCACGTCGCGACCCTGGATGGTTGGGCCGCGGAAGCCGTGGGCGGCGCGAGCGTACAGGCTGAAGTCGTCGGTCACGTCATAGAACGCCGACAGGTCCCACGAGACCTTGCTGTCCGACACTTCGACCTTCGGCGCGGTGGAGCCGACCACGGTCATGGTCTTCTTGTCGTCGGTGTAACGGGCGCCGCCGGCGATCTTCAGGGCGGGGGTAACTTGGTAGGTGACTTGGCCGAAGCCGGCCCAGGCGGTGTTCTTGTGGTTCAGGGTCGCCTTGGCGAAGCCGGCGTCCGTGGTCAGCAGCATGTCGGACTTGAAGTAGTAGCCGCCGACCTGCCAGGTCAGCGGGCCATCGGTGTCCGAGGCGAAGCGCAGTTCCTGGGTGTACTGGTCCAGGTCGTCGATGCCGTCCTTGGTGTCGGAATCGAACGGGATGAAGCCGGGGCCCGTGCCCGCCACGCCGCCGTCGATGTCGCCGCGGCTGTAGCCGTTGGTGGTCTCGTAAGCGCTGATCGAGGTCAGGGTCACGTCGCCGAAGTCGTAGTCGATCTTCAGGCTCTCGCCGTTGCCGTCGTACTTCTGCGGGTTATTGCCGCCGCCGTTGTAGAAGACGGAATCCCGGTCGAAGTTGCCGTTGATCTTATTGCTGCCCTTGGTGAGGATGTTGGCGCGGAAGATCGCGGCCGTACCGTCCAGGCTGCGGTTATGGGCGTTCAGCAGGACGCTCAGATCCTCGGTCGGAGTCCACAGCAGTTGGCCGCGGATGGCGTATTCGTCATAGCCGCCCATCGCGTCCTTCACGTGAGTGAAGGTGTTGTCGATGTAATCGTCGCGGTGTTGGCCCAGCACGGCGATGCGGCCGGCCAGCTTGCCTTCGACCAGCGGGCCGCCGATGCCGCCTTCGGCCGTCCACGAACCGTACGAGCCGTAGGTCACCGTGCCGTTGGCCTTGAAGGTCTGGCTTGGCTTGACGCTGTCGAACTTGACGATGCCGGCGGTGGTGTTGCGGCCGAACAGCGTGCCTTGCGGGCCGCGCAGCACTTCAACCTGCTCGGTGTCGAAGATCGGCGTGCTCTTCAGCACGACGTTTTCCATGACCACATCGTCCATGATCACCGAGACTGGCTGGGAGGCGGCCAGGTCGAAGTCGGTGTTGCCGAGGCCCCGGATGTAGAAGCGCGGCGCGGCGCGGCCGTTGGAGCTTTCCACGAACAGGCCGGGCACGCGGCTCGACAGGGCCAGCACGTCCTCGCCGCCGGCGAACAGGGCGTCCAGCTTCTCGCCGCCCATCGTGGCGACCGAGACCGGCACTTCCTGGATGTTTTCGGCGCGCTTCTGGGCGGTGACGATCACGTCGTCCAGGGTGACGGCGCTGGTGTCCTGGGCGAAGGCCGGGACAGCGGCGGCGGCCATGGCGAGGGCCAGGGCGGTCGTGGCGGCGCCGCGGTGGAGGCGGGCGCGCAGCGTGGTGGCGGTGGTCATTGAAGTATCCCCTTCATGCGCCGGCGGCCCGACGCTTGAGGGTGCAATGCACAACGAACGAGCCGAATCCAAAGGATTGATGACGTCCGGAACGCCGTTTGGTGAAGTTTTTGCTCTGAATGTTACTATTTGACCACGCAGGGACAGGACTGCCCAAAAGCAGATCACAAGTCAGGGATTTATTACTTATCTTCATGGGGCGGACGATCTATCGCTTACGGAGCAAGGCGTTGATCGACGCCGTCCTGCAGAAGCGACACGTGCGCGGAGACGATTTTCCAGCCCGTTTCGGTGCGGATCCAGGTCTGGCTCTGCCGCCCGGTGCGTTTTGCCCCTTCGCGCACGAATTCGACGTTGGCGATTGCGAAGTCTCGCCCAAACGTAGTGATTTCAGTCCTTAGGCGCGATCTCTGCGGCGAGCCGCCCGAACGGCCGATTCGAAAGGCCGCGATCGCCTCGAAGCCGTAAAGGTTTTCGGCCACGCCGTAGCGGACCGTTTCGGACGCGTTTCGGAAGAAGCCGTCCAGCGCCTCGACGTCGTTGGTCATCAGCGCCGTCTCGTAGGCGTCGACCGCGGCGGTGACCTCGGCGACGACGTCGGGCTCGTTGACGGTCATGCCTTCACCTCCGGCGAGACGGGCGGACGGTGGGCGGCGACGACGCCGGCTCGCTCCAGGCGCAGGGCGGCGGCCAGGGCCAGGTCCTCGCGCCAGGCCGGGGCGATGATCTGCACGCCGATGGGCGGCTTGCCCGGCCGGTTCACCGGCGCGGCCACCACAGGCAGGCCGATATAGCTGATCGGCTGGGTGTAAGCGCCCAGGTTCCGGCGCACCGAGACCGGCTGGCCGTCCATCTCCATGGTCGCCTGGCCGATGCCCGGGGCGGGGCAGACCGAGGCCGGCGCCAGCAACACGTCGAAGTCCTGGAAGACCACGCGCGCGGCGTTGCGGAACACCGGGCGATAGCGGCGGGCGGCTTCGGCGACCGCCTCGGGCGCCAGGGCGCCGGCCAGCAAACGGTCGCGGACGGCGGGGTCGTAATCCAAGGGGCGGGCCTTCAGGTCCGGCAGGTGCAGATGGGCGGCCTCGATCGGCGTCAGGCAGAAGGCGGCGGCGCGGGCCTGTTCGGCGCCGGGCAACTCGACGCCACGCCGGGCCTGGAGGGCGTCGGCGACGATCTCCAGCGCTTCCAGCACCTCGGGAAAGGCGCCCTGCGCGAACCAGCGGCCCAGCACGCCGACGCGGAGAGCGCCGTCGGCGACAGCTTGCAGGCGAGGGGCGGCCGGTTCGGCGGGCCGACGGCAAAGCGGATCCAGCGGATCAGGGCCCTGCATCAGGTCGTAGGCGAGGGCCAGATCAGCGACCGTGCGGGCGAACGGCCCCACATGGTCCAGGCTCTCGACAAAGGGAAAGGCGCCCTGGCGCGACAGCCGGCCCAGGGTGGGCTTCAGGCCAAACACGCCGCACAGGCTGGCGGGCACGCGGATCGAGCCGTTGGTGTCCGAGCCCAGGGTCAGCGGGACCAGGCCCCCGGCGACCGCCGCCGCCGAGCCGCCCGACGAGCCGCCGGCGATGCGGGTCAGGTCGTGCGGATTGCGGGTGGGGCCGTCGTGAGCGTTCTCGGTGACGAAGCCGTAGGCGAACTCATCCATGTTCAGCGCGCCGGTCAGCACCGCTCCGGCGGCGGTCAGGCGCCGGACGGCAGTGGCGTCATGGGCGGCGGGAGCTGCGTCACGGCGGATCTTGGACCCAGCGACCGTGGTCACGCCCTCGACGTCGAACAGGTTCTTCACGGCGAAGGGCACGCCCGCCAGCGGTCCCACCGGACGTCCGGCGGCCAGGTCGACGTCGATCGCCTCGGCCTGGGCCAGGGCGCGCTGGGCGAAGACGGCGGTGTAGGCGTTGAACCGGTCGCCCGTTGCACGGGCGAGGGCGGCCCGGGTCTCCTCACGGGCGGTGGTCCGGCCCTCGCGGACGTCGGCGGCCACGGCCTGGGCTGAACGGAAGTCCATGCGGGTGCTCGGGGCGCTCATGGCTCGAACGCCCCGATCGGCGTCGCATCGTCTACGAGAAGGGCGAAGGTCACGGCCTGGCGGCGCAGCAGGGCCAGGTTCTCCAGCGTGCCGGCGCGGGTCTCCGGCGGCAGGACCAAGCCGATCGCTTCGGCGCGGGCGTCCGCATAGGCGGCGACCGCGTCGTCATCGAGGGCCAGGAACGCTGTCAGCGCCGGATCAGTCGCCATGCGGGCGAGCTCCACAAGTAAGAAAAATCTTCATAACTGGGATATTCGGCCGCGACCAGCATCATAGCGCTGCGAGCCCGCCAGCGCCCGTCCGCGCGTCACGGCCGGTCTCGCTCTGCACGCCTGATGGGCGCCCGCGCTGTTCGCTGTTCGCGAGCGGTGGTCCCGGCTAGGGCGCTGACACCGACGCGCGCCAACTGAGTCCAGGTAATAGAGGGCTTACTTCATGCGGCATCACTTGGCCTCGACCCCGGAGACCGTGCGGTTCGGCATCTTCGACGCGGCCTTCGATCCGGTGCTGACCGTCGCGCCCGGCGACACGGTGGTGATCGACTGCGTGTCGGGCGGACCCGAGGTGATGCCCGCGCCGGACTCCGGCCTGGCGATCCCGCCGGCCCTGCAGGCCATCCATGACGCCAAGCTCGAGCGCATCGGCCCTCACATCCTGACGGGCCCGGTGGCGATCGCCGGCGCCGAGCCGGGCGACACCCTGGAGGTGCGGATCGAAGCGATCGAGCCGAACAACACCTGGGGCTACTGCGCCGTCCGCCCGCTGGCCGGGACCCTGCAGGACGAGTTCCCGGAACGCTATGTCAGCCACATCACGGTCGACGCCGTCGCCGGGACCTGCAAGCCGGCCTGGGGGCCGACCCTGCCGCTGCGGCCGTTCTTCGGCACCACGGGCGTCGCCCCGCCGCCGCGCTACGGTCGCCTGTCCAGCCGCGAACCGCGCGAGCATGGCGGCAATATGGACTGCAAGGAGTTGGTCGCCGGTTCGACCCTCTTCCTGCCGGTTTGGGTCGCGGGCGCGAACTTCAGCGCCGGCGACGGCCACGGCCGCCAGGGCGACGGCGAGGTCTGCGTCAACGCCCTCGAGATGGGGCTGACGGGGACCTTCACCTTCGTGCTGCACAAGGCCGCCGATGTCGGGGTCCGGACCTGGCCCAGCGCCCAGAGCCCGACCCATCACCTGACGTTCGGCTTCAACGAGGATCTGGACCTGGCGATGAAGCAGGCCCTGCGGGCGATGATCGATCTGATCGTCTCACGCACGGCTCTGACGCGGGTGCAGGCCTATCAATTCTGTTCGCTGGCGGTGGACTTCCGCGTGACCCAGACAGTCAACGGCGAGAAGGGCGTGCACGGGATGCTGGAGAAGGGGGTGTTGTTCTAGGCCCTACTTCCGCAGGTAGCTTTCCAACAACTCCTGCGCATGCACCAGCCGCGCCCGGCGCCACTCGGGCTTGCTCATGTCGGTGTCCAGCGTCACCGACAGCGAATAGCCGTTGGCCAGGTGGAAGCGGCTCATGGCCGCGATGGTCACGTAGATCTGGGCCCAGTCCAGGTTGTCGCGGAAGATCCCTTGCTTTTGGCCGCTGTCGATCAGGCCCTCGATGGTCCGGCGCAGCGGGAAGGCGGTCTCGGTGACCTTGCGCGACTGGGACACGAACTTGCCCTGCAGCAGGTTCTCGTTGCGCAGCAGGCCGTCGATGCGCGGGTTCTTCTCGAAATAGTCGGAGGTGAAGCGCTGCAGCGCGAGAAACCCCTCTAGCGGTCGGTCGAAGTCGATCTCCAGCTCGGCCTCGCGGCCACGCAGATCCTCGTAGGCGGCCTCCAGCACCGCCAAGTACAGGCCCTTCTTGTCGCCGAAGTAGTGGTAGAGCATGCGGATGTTGCACTTGGCGGCCTTGACGATCTTCTCGATCCGCGCGCCGGCGTAACCCGCCTGGGAGAACTCCTTCAGCGCCGCCGTCAGGATCGCCTTGCGCGTCCGCTCGGCGTTACGCTTGCGGGGCGCCGGAGCGGCGTCGTCGGTCTGTACGGCCGAAGGCGTCTCTACCTGGGTGGTCACGGGGTCTTTGCTCCGGCTTCGATCCAGGCGCCCAGCTGGGCGCGTTCCTCATCGGTAATGTGAGTCTCGTTTCCGAGCGGCATGCTGGTGGAATCAACCGCACGTTCACGGATCTTGCCCGCATAGCGCGCCATACCGGCCGGGGTGTCGAAGGCCGCGCCGTTGGGCGGGGCGGTGAAGCCCTTGTGGGTCGGGACGGCCGAGTGGCAGGTCACGCAGTGCTTCTGGACGATGGCCTGGGCGACCGGGAAGGGCACGTCCGACATCGCCTGGGCGGCCTTGGGTTTGTGGCTGGCGATCACGCTGACGAAGAACACCAGCATCACCCCGGCGAAGATGTAGCCCGGCTTGATGATCCCGTGGTGGCGCAGGATGAAGAAGTAGCGGATCGACACCCCGCCGGCGCTGATCAAAGCCAGCAGCAGCCAGGCCAGGTGATGGCCGGTCACCGCAGGATAGTGATTGCTGATCATGATGAAGATGACCGGCAGGGTCATGTGGGTGTTGTGCACCGACCGCTGCTTGCCCATCGCCCCCAGGCGCGGATCGACGGGACGGCCGGCCAGCATGTCGGCGACGATCCTGCGCTGGTTGGGGATGATCACCAGGAACACGTTGCCGACCATGCAGGTGCCGATGATCGCGCCGACATGGATGAAGGCCCCGCGGTCGCTGAAGAGGTGCGTCAGGGCGTAGGCCGCCCCGGTGAGGACCAGGAACCAGACCATGCCGAACAGGCGCGGCCTGTCGCCCAAGGGCGAGCGGCACAAGCCTTCGTAAACCGCCAGCCCGCCGAAGATGAAGGCCAGGCCCGTGGCGATGGCGCCGGCCTGGCTGAAGGCGTGTTTTGAGGCGTCGATCAGATAGACCGGCGCGCCGACGTAGTAGAGCACGATCAGCAGGGCAAAGCCGGACAGCCAGGTGGTGTAGGCCTCCCATTTGAACCAGTGCAGGTGGTCGGGCATGTGGGCCGGGGCCGTCAGGTACTTCTGCGAGTGGTAGAAGCCGCCGCCGTGGACGGCCCACAGCTCGCCCTTCACGCCTTCCTTCTCGGGGACAGGCGGACGCAGGTTGTTGTCCAGCCAGACGAAGTAGAACGAGGCGCCGATCCAGGCGACGCCTGCGATCACGTGCAGCCAGCGCAGGCCCAGGTTCAGCCAGGTCGTGACGTCGTAGTCCATCTAGGCGGTCACCGCGTCTTGCAGTCGAAGTTTGGAGATCAGGCCGATCTGCTGGATCGCCTCGGCGATCTCCGCGTCGCGTTCGTTGCCCAGGCGCGCCTGCATGGCGGCCAGGATCGAGGTCTTGTCGTTCAGCCGCACGGCGATGATGAACGGGAAGCCGAAGCGCTCGCCGTAGGCGGCGTTCAGGGCGTGGAAGCGCTCGAACTCCTCGGGCGTCAGCTTGTCCAGGCCGGCGCTGGCCTGTTCGGCGTTGCTCTCGGCGGTCAGCGTCTTGGCGATGGCTGCCTTGCCGGCCAACTCCGGGTGGGCGCGGATCAGGGCCAGCTTGTCGGCTTCGGGCGCGGCGTCCAGCACGGCCATCATCGCCGCGTGCATCGCCTCGACGCTGGCGAACGGCGCGGCGTCATGCGCGCGCTCGACCACCCAGGGCGACAGCTCGAAGGCGAAGCCCAGGCTGGTGGCGAAGCCCGTGCGGTTCATCCGGTTCAGGTCGGCCAGGGTCAGGGGCGGGGCGCTCAAGCCTTGGCTCCTTGGTACGGGTGCGTCGCGATCCAGTGCCGGGCGATATCGATGCGCTTGGCGACCCAGACCTTGTCGTGGGCGGTGACGTGCTCAAGGAACCGGCGCAGGGCCATGATCCGGCCGGGCTTGCCGACGATCCGGCAGTGCAGGCCCACGCTCATCATCTTCGGGGCGGTCTCGCCCTCCAGATAGAGGGCGTCGAACGTGTCGCGCAGATAGGCGAAGAACTGGTCGCCGCTATTGAAGCCCTGGGGCGCGGCGAAGCGCATGTCGTTGGCGTCCAGCGTGTAGGGCACGATCAGTTGCGGCTTGCCGTGCTGGTCGTCCCAGTAGGGAAGGTCGTCGGCGTAGCTGTCGGCGTCGTAGACGAAGCCGCCTTCTTCCACGACCAGCCGGGCGGTGTTGGGGCTGGTCCGGCCCTGGTACCAGCCCAGCGGCCGCTCGCCGGTCAGGATCTTGTGGATCTCGATGGCCTTGGCGATGTGCTCGCGTTCCAGCGCTTCAGGAAAGTGCTGATAGTCGATCCAGCGATAGCCGTGGGTGGCGATCTCCCAGCCCGACTTCATCATCGCGTCGACGGCGTCGGGATTGCGCGCCATGGCCTGGGCCACGCCGTAGACGGTCAGCGGCAAGCCGAACTCCTCGAACAGTCGCCGGATGCGCCAGAACCCGGCCCGCGAGCCGTATTCGTAGAGGCTCTCCATCGACATGTGCCGGGCGTCGGGGATCGGCTGGGCGCCGACCATCTCCGACAGAAAGTGCTCGGCCTGCGGGTCGCCGTGCAGCACGCTGCGCTCGGCGCCTTCCTCGTAGTTCAGCACGAACTGCACCGCCACGCGAGCGCCGTTGGGCCACCGGGCGTGGGGCGGGGTCTCGCCGTAGCCGACCAGATCGCGGAGGTAGGTCATGGGCGGGTCTGCTCCGCAAGGCGTTCGACGAGCGCCCCGAGCCGGGCGTTCACGGCTTCCTGCTCGGTCGCTGTGATGTAGTCACCGTTGCTAGCGCTCAGATAGCGATCCCTGAGCGAACCCATGCTGCCCGTGGCTTCCGAGCGTAGGCTCTGAACGACGCTTGGGTCTCCTGCTTCGAGCCGATCTCGATAAGCGCGCAGCCGCTCGACGACATAGGCGTCGCCATGGCTGATCAGGAGGTCCAGGATTTCGGTCACCGTTGATTGCAGGGCTTCGTGCTCCGTCACGAATACACCCCCAGCGCCGCGTCGACGCCCGCGCCGGCCGGCGTGGAGAAGCCTTCCCACCGCAGCACCGCCTCCAGCGCCGCTAGCGTCTGGAGCACAGCGTGCTTACGCGCGTTCACGCCCATCGCCCCAATTCGCCAGACCTTTCCAGCCAGCGGCCCGAAGGCCGAGCCGATCTCGATCTCGAACTCGGTGCGCATCCGGGCCTTCACCCGGTCGTAGTCGACGCCGGATGGGGCCAGCACGGCGGTGACGTTGGTCATCTTGTGGGCCTGGTCGCCATAGACCTGCAGGCCCATGGCCTCGACCCCCGCGACCACGGCCGCTCCGGCCTGGGCATGGCGCGCGAAGCGGGCCTCCAGCCCTTCCTCCAGCACCACCCGGGCGCATTCGCGGGCCGCGAACAGCATAGAGGCGGCTTCGGTGTGGTGGTTCAGGCGCTTGTCGGACCAGTAGTCCATGATCATCGCCAGATCGAAATAGTTGGAGGCGATGCGGCGGCCGGCGCTGACAGCCCCGCCGGTGGCCAGGCCCTTCTCGACGTGGCGTCGGCCGAAGATGTGGTCGGCGGCGCGGTCGCTGATCGTGATCGGGCCCGAGCCCGACGGGCCGCCCAGGCACTTCTGCAGGCCGGCGGTGACAAGGTCGGCCTGCCAGGCGTCGACCGGGACCGACATGCCGCCGATCGTGGCCGTGGCGTCGACGTACAACAGTGCGTCGTGGCGTCGGCAGATCTCGCCGATCGCCTCGATGGGCTGGGCCATGGTGGTGGAGGTGTCACCGTGCACGCAGGCCACCAGGCGCGGGCGCACGCGCTTGACCGCGTCCTCCACCGCCTGCGGATCGACCACCTTGCCCCACTCGCCGTCCACCAGGGTCACGCGCGCATCGCAGCGCTCGGCGATCTCCGACAGCAGCAGGCCGAAGCGTCCGGCGTTGACCACCACCACGTCGTCGCCCGGCGCCAAGGTCGAGACCATGGCCGCCTCGATGGCCGCGCGCGACGTCCCGTCGATCAGGAAGGTCCAACGGTTCCGGGTCTGGAAGACTTGGCGGTACAGCGCCATGGTCTCGTTCATGTAGCCGGTGAACTCCGGGTCGAACTGGCCCAGCAGCTGCACCGACATGGCCCGCAGCACGCGCGGATGGACGTTGATCGGGCCGGGGCCCATCAGCAGGCGGGCGGGGTGGTCGAGTTCCTTGAAAGTGCTAGTGGCGTCTTGGGTCATGCGCGTTCGCGTCGTTCTAGCTGGTCGATGAAATGGAGCATGGCGGTCGCCGCCAGGGCGCAGTCGGCCTCGGTGACGGCTTCGCGCGGGTTATGGCTGATGCCGCCCTCGCAGCGGATGAACAGCATGGCTGTGGGGCAGAGATCGGCGATGACCATGGCGTCGTGGCCGGCCCCGCTGGGCAGGCGGCGCGGCGCCTGGCCCGTCTCGGCGACAGCGGCTTCGAGAAGGGCGGTCAGGCCCGGATCGCAGGGGCTTGCGGCCAGGTCCTGCATCAGGGTGACGGAGGCCTCCAGGCCGCGCCGCGCGGCGATGGCCTGGATTTCGGCCGTGACCGCCTCGACGGCGGCGTCGCGGGTGGCGCCGACTTCGGCCCGCACGTCCATCGAATATTCGACCGCGCCGGGGATGACGTTGAAGGCGCCGGGCAGGGCGGTGATCCGGCCCACGGTGCCGACCAGGCCGTCCTTGCCGCCGGAACAGATGCGCTCCAGCGCCAGGATCGCCTCGGCGACGGCGGGACCGGGGTCCTTGCGCAGGTTCATCGGCGTCGTGCCGGCATGGCCCGCGACGCCGATGAACCGGACCATCAGCCGCTTCTGGGCCGCGATGGCGGTGACCACGCCCAGGGGCAAGCCCTCGGCCTCCAGCACCGGGCCCTGCTCGATATGGGCCTCCAGGAACGCGAAGACCTCGCCCGGCTTGCGGGCGGCTTCTTCCAGGCGCGTCGGGTCCAGGGCGAAAGCGGCGAAGGCCTCGGCCAGCGACACGCCATCGCCGTCGGTCATCTCCATGACGCTGGGGCTGACGGTCCCGGCCACGGCGCGGCTGCAGGTCATGGAGGCGGGGAAGCGCGAGCCCTCCTCGTCGCCGAACGCGATCACCTCGACGGCGAAGGGCAAGCGGCGGCCGGCGCGAGCCAGGGCCTCGACCACGTCCACGCCCAGCATCACGCCCAGCGCCCCGTCATAGCGGCCGCCGTTGCGGACGCTGTCGATGTGCGAGCCGATCAACAGGGCCGAAGCGTCGGGCGTGGCGCCCTCGTAGCGTCCGACCAGATTGCCGGCGGCGTCGCGGCGGGCGCTCATGCCGGCTTCTTCCATCCAAAAGGCCAGCGTCTTGAGGGCTTCGTCGTGCGCGGTGGTCAGGAAGCGGCGGACCAGCATGCCCTCGGCCTCGCTGTAGGGCGGCGCGCCCATCAGGTCGCAGCGCTGCTTGGCCCTGACGCCTGGGACAAAGTCGCCGGGCTCGAAGTCGCCGATCTCGAAGGCCTGCGCCACCCTGCCGGGCTCCCCTATGTCGTCACACCGTCTTGGACATGCTGGCCTAACATCGCCCGGCCGCAAAGCACGCGATGATCGCCGGCGCGGAAGAGCTTCCCGCGCGAATGCCCAGCCAAGCGCCAGACCGGATGGCCGGCGCCTGAAGCTAAGTCATAAATCACTTACTTAATGAAAGACAGGCTTCGCCTTCGAGGTGATCGGCGGAACGTCCGGGCCAAGACTGTCGTTGGACAGGCGAGGCTGGCTGAACGGGGCGGACCATCGTGACATCGTCGAACGTGCTGCCGCGCAAACTCGTCAGGGGCGTCCGAGACATGGACCTGTCCAAGGCGATCGAGCTGGCCTCGCGCCTTGGCTACGCGGCGCGCGGACTGGTCTATTTGAGCCTCGGCGCCATCGTCCTGCTGGCCGCCTTGGACCTGACGCCGCGCGCCAAGGGCGCCAAGGCCCTGATGCGCGCCTGGGCCGACTGGCCGTTGGGCTGGGCGTTGATCGGCGGGATCGGCGTCGGCCTGGCCGGCTTCGCGGCCTGGCGAATCCTGCAAGCCTTGTTTGACGCCGATCGTCACGGGCGCTCGCTCAAGGCCTGGGGCGTACGGGCCGGCCAAGCGATCAGCGGCTTGGTCTATGGCGGCTTGGCGCTGTCGGCCTTTGAGTTGCTCGACGAGTTAGAGGATGTCGGAGAGGTCGACGAGGAACAGGGTGTTCGCCACACGGCCAGCACTATCCTCGATCTGCCTCATGGCGACAGCCTGCTGATCGTCGCCGGATTGATCGTCCTGGGCTTTGGGATCGGCAACGTCATTCAGGGCGTGGTTCAGGACTTCGCCAAGCGGCTGGACTGCGACGACCGGATCTGCCGGCGTGTGGCGCCCTTGGCGCGCATCGGCTACGCCGCGCGCGGCCTAGCCACCCTGCCGCTGGGCGTCTTCCTGGTGCGCGCGGGCGTCGAGGCCCGCGCCGGTGAAGCGCACAGCTGGGGCGGCGCCCTGCAGGCCCTGGAAGGTCAGCCGTTCGGCAGCTCAGCCCTGTGCCTGGTCGCCGCCGGCCTGATCGCGTTTGGACTGTTCGGTCTGGTCGAGGCGCGCTACCGCCGTATCAAGCCGCCGCCCGAAATCACGCCGTAGCGGTTTCCGCCAAGCCCAGCCGCTGCCTCGGCAGAGCCTCGGGCAGTTCGTCCCGCAGGAAGGCCATCATCTTCTCGCGAACCTCGCAGCGCAGGTCGAAGGTCTTGCCGGCGTTGCGGGCACTGATCAGGCAGCGGACCTCCATCACCTGGGCGGTGACGTCGGTGACCGCCAGATTGACCACCTTGCCGTCCCAGAGCTTAGAGTCCTTGGCGATCTCCTCCAGCTTGGCGCGCAGGCGGTCGATGGGGGCGGCGTGGTCGACATAGAGCATGGCCGTGCCGATGAGGGCCGCGCTCTCACGGGTCCAGTTCTGGAAGGGCGTCTGGATGAAGTAGTTGAGCGGCAGCACCATGCGTCGCCAATCCCACAGGCGGACGACCACGTAGGTGGCGTTGATCTCCTCGACATTGCCCCACTCCTTCTCGACGATCACCGCGTCGTCGATGCGGATCGGCTGGGTGATGGCGATCTGGATGCCGGCGATCAGGTTGGTCAGAAGCGGCTGCAGGGCCAGGCCGACGATCAGCGAGGCCGCTCCGCCGGCGGCCAGCAGGCTGACGCCCCATTGCCGCACGCCGGGAATGGTCATCAGGGCCAGGCCCACGGTCACCAGGCCCACCACCACCGCGCAGGCCCGACGCAGGATCTTCACCTGGGTCAGGTGCTTGCGGGCCAGCAGGTTGTCTTCGACGTCGACGTTGAAGCGCCGCATGTAGAGCGCCGCGCCGATGTCCAGGGCGGTCAGCACGATCCAGCCCATCAGCACGATGAACAGGATCAGCAGGACGTGCTTGGCGTTGGCGGCCTGGACTGGGGTCAGCGGCGCGACCTGGGCCGCCAGGCTCAGTCCGGCGGCGATGAAGGCCAGCCGGGTCGGACGGCGCGTCCGCACGGCCAAGGCGGCCCAGAAGGCGTCATGGCTCAGTGACCGCCGGACGGCGAGGACGAGAACGCCGTGGACCAGCAGGGCCAGGACCACAGCGATCAGGGCCAGTCCAAGACTGACGGCCCAGGGCGGCGCCCAGACCAAGCGTACGGCCAGGTCGGCGATCCAGGGAGGGGAGTCGAGCATCCGGTCGGAACGCTCGGCCGCCCACATGGGTCCGATCCGTGTCGGAGGCTTCTAGGCCACCGCTCCCGCCATCCACCCCTCCAGGTCCTTCAGCGCCCGCACGCTCATCAGCCGCTTCTTGGCGCGGCCGCGTTCCTTCAGCGGGATCTTCTTGCCCTCCTCATCGACCTTGGGGGCTTCCAGCGGCGGCAACAGGCCGTAGTTGATGTTCATCGGCTGGAAGTTGGAGCCAGCGCCCTCCAGGTGACCGCCGGTGACGTGATCGACGAGAGCGCCCAGGGCGGTGGTCGGGGGCGGGGCGTCCAGGGTCTTGCCCAGGCGCTCGGCGGCGGCGAAACGGCCGGCCAACAGACCCGTGGCGGCGCTTTCGACATAGCCCTCGACGCCCGTCATCTGGCCGGCGAAGCGCAGGCGCGGGGCCAGCTTCATGCGCAGGCTGCGGTCCAGGAGGCGGGGACTGTTGATGAAGGTGTTGCGGTGCAGACCGCCCAGCCGCGCGAACTGAGCGTTCTCCAGGCCCGGGATCATCCGGAAGACCTCGGCCTGGGCGCCGTGCTTAAGCTTGGTCTGGAAGCCCACCATATTCCACAGCGTGGCCAGGGCGTTGTCCTGGCGCAGCTGGACGATGGCGTAGGACTTCACGGTCGGATCGCGCGGGTTGGTCAGGCCGACCGGCTTCATCGGACCGTGGCGCAGGGTCTCGCGGCCGCGCTCGGCCATCACCTCGATCGGCAGGCAGCCGTCGAAATAGGGCACGTGCTCCCAATCCTTGAACTCGGCCTTGGGCCCGTCCAGCAGGGCGTCGATGAAGGCCTCGTACTGTTCCTTGTTCATCGGACAGTTGATGTAGGCGGCCGCGTCGCCGCCGGGGCCCTCCTTGTCGTAGCGCGACTGGCGCCAGGCCACGTCCATGTTGATCGACTCGACGTGGATGATCGGGGCGATGGCGTCGAAGAAGCTGAGCTGGCCCTCGCCGCTGAGCTCCAGGATCGCGTCGGCCAAGGCGGGCGAGGTGAGCGGGCCGGTGGCGACTACGACATTGTCCCAGTCTTCCGGCGGCAGGCCGGCGATCTCCTCGCGGACGATGGTGATCAGCGGGTGGGCTTCGATGCGGCGGGTGACCTCGGCCGAGAAGCCGTCGCGGTCGACGGCCAGGGCGCCGCCGGCGGGCACCTGGTGCTGGTCGGCGGCCGACATGATCAGCGAGTCCAGCTTGCGCATCTCGGCGTGCAGCAGGCCCACGGCGTTGAACTGCCAGTCGTCGGACCGGAAGGAGTTGGAGCACACCATCTCGGCGAGACCATCGGTCTGGTGCGCGTCCGTGCGAACCTGGGCGCCGGTGGCGTCGTCGCGACGCATCTCGTGCAGGATGACGGGGACGCCGGCCTGGGCGATCTGCCAGGCGGCCTCGGACCCGGCCAGGCCGCCGCCGACGACGTGGATGGGCGCGGTGGAATTAGGGGAAGTGCTCATGGGCGCCCTCATACCCCTGGCGACCGCGAGGCGGAACCCGCCTGTTGACGGCGCCCGACGGCGCGGCGCCGGGGCCACGGCCGGTGAAATTCAGCGTGACACCCGCCGCGACTCGTCGCCAAGCGGGGGGCGAACCGCTTATGACTCCTGGGTTCAGGCGTCGCGCGGGTGGCGGACGAGAGAGGGCTTCATGAGCGAGGGTTCGGCGACGATCGGGGGAACCGTTCGCGCCGGCATGGCGGGATGGGCGCCTGGGGTGCGGACCAGCTGGGCCGCCCTGGCCGCCGGCGCCGTGCTGGGCCTGCTGCCCCGCGCCCTGCCGCCGGGCCTGGCGCTTCTCGGTCTGCTGCTGGAGCTCGCCGCCGCCACCTTGGCCTACGGCGCCCTCTATCGCCACGCCTTCGCGGGTCCTCTCGGCTGGAAGGGCCTGCGCTGGGGTGTCGAGGAATGGCGGCTTCTGGCGGTCCAGGCCCTGGTCACCATCATTCTAACCGTCGTCAGCGCCGTGCTGCTGGTGCTCGTCCTGGCGGTGGTGGTTGGGGTCGCCAAGGTCAATCAGCCTGATCTGGATATCATCTCGGCAGGGGCCTGGCGCGCGGCTTTGAACGGTCCGGGCGCGGTGCCTGCCGGCCTTGTGCCGCTGCTGTCGATGGTGACGATCGCCTGGCTGTTCCTGCGCCTGTCCCTGGCCCCGGCCGCGACGGTCGACCTGGGCAAGATCCAAGTGCTGAGCGCCTTCGGACGCACGCGCGGCGTGGTGCTGGTCCTGGCGGCATCGGGCGCGGTTCTGGCCGCGCCGGCCATCATCCTGGTGGTCGCCATCGGCTATCTGCGGGCGGTGGCTGGCTTCGCGGAGGGGGCGCTGATCCCCGAACTGGTCAGCGTGGCCTGCGTTTTCTTCTATCTCATCCCGGTCTGGACCGCGGCCCTCATCGACGTTTATCGGCGCCAGCCCGCCCCGCCCCCTGGAACCCTGCGGACATGACCACCTTCTCGCCCGTCCAAGCCGCCCTCGAAGGCATCCGCATGACGCGCCGCAAGCCGCTGGTCGTGCTGGCCTGGGCCGCCTGCTATTTCGCGATGCTGGTCGTGCTGGGCCTGGTGGTGGCCTTCGCGTTCGGCGGCACGGTGCGGGCCGATCTGGCCCTGCTCTCGCGGACCAACGACGTGCGCGAGCTGATCGACATCGTCGCCCGCCGCCAGGGTACGCTGCTGCCGCTGATCGCCTTCGCCGTGGCCCTGCAGTCGGTGATCAGCGTGGCGATCATGCGGGCGGTGGTGCATCCGCAGGAGCGCCGCCTGGCTTATCTGCGGGTCGGCGCCGAAGAGGGGCGGCAGTTCGTCGTCGCCCTGGTTGGGTGGGTCGTGGCCCTGATCGTCACCGCCTTGCCCAGCGCCGTGCTGGTGCTGATCGGCGCCGGCCTGATCAGTCTGGGCGCGGTCGAGACCAACCGCTGGGTCGAGGTGCTGGGCGCCATCGCCGTGGCGGGTCTGTCGATCTGGTTCGGCATCCGCCTGTCNGCACGAAAGCGAGCTGGCCCCCGCGAGCGTCTAGGCGCTGGCGCTCGGCCGGGCCGAGGCCCGTTCGCGCCAGGCCTTCAAGCGCTCGGCCTCCTCGGGAACCTCCAGGCCGATGAAACCGGCGAAGTCGATCGTCGTCAGGGCGACGATGTCGGCGATCCCGTAGGCGTCGCCGGCGATCCATTCGCGGCCGTCGGCCAGTTCGCGGTCGAGCCACGTCATGGCCCTGGCCGCGATCGGCTTGTTGGACTCGCCGAACTCGCGGTTCTGGACCAGCAGCGACGCCGTCAGCGGATGGGCGTGACGCCAGTACATGCCGACCGGGACCATCACTTGGAACTCGATCCGGCGCACCCACATGTCGGTGCGCGCCTGGCTGAGGGCGCAGGTCCCGAACATCGGCGGCGTCGGGTGCAGGGCTTCCAGATAGCGGCAGATGGCGACGCTCTCGCTGATCATCTGGCCGTCGTCCAGCTCCAGCACCGGCACCTGGCCCAGGCTGTTGCGGGCCTTGTGCTCGGGCGACTTGTGGCCGCCCTGGCGCATGCCGATGCGGGTCTCGGGCAGGTCCAGCCCCTTCTCCGCCGCGAAGATGCGCACCCGGCGCGGATTGGGAGCCGGATTGGCCTCGCCGTACAGCTTCACGATGTGGTCCTCGCCCTTCCGATTGGTCTGTCCCGACCAAATTTAAACAAACGTTAGAAGGCTTGGCCGCGTTTGCACAGGTCTGGCGGCGCGATTTGTGTCGGCGGGGCTGTCGCGCGGGGGCGAAGCTTGTTAGGCCTGATCCGTTTCAAGGGGCCCATGATGCAACAGTTCTCGATCACGGATGCTGCGCTCGCCGGTTTCCGCATGGTGCGCGAGCACCCGCGGACCATCGCGATCTGGGGCGTGCTGTTGATGGTCCTCTCGGGCTTGTCGACGATCCTCCTGATCGCCGTGGGCGGCCCCGAACTGCAGGCCTTCAGCGAGATGGATCCCTCCAGCATGGCGGACCTGGGCGAGATGGCCAAGGTGATGGCCCCGATGGCGCCCATCATGCTGCTGTCGACCGCCCTGAATCTGGTGATCAGCGCGGTGGTGGTCACCGGCGTCATGCGGATGGTGCTGCGGCCCGCGGACTCGGCGACCGCCTATCTGCGCCTCGGGATCGACGAGCTGCGCCAGGGCGCGGCCCTGTTCCTCTACTACCTGCTGATCCTGGGGATCTATTTCGGCGCGGTGTTCGTCGGCGCGCTGGTGATCGGCGTGATCGGCGCGGCTAGCGGCGGCCAGGGCCTGCTGGTGGGGCTGGCGGTGATGATCGTCCTGCCGGCCATCTTCGGGGTGACGATCTACGCCATGGTGCGCTTCTCGTTCGCGGGCGTGCTGACCTTCGCCCAGGGGCGCATCACCGTGATGGGATCGCTGCCGCTCACAAAGGGGCGGTTCTGGCCGCTTGTGGGAACCTATCTGCTGGCCCTGGTGCTGTTCATGATCGTCTACGCCGCGACGCTGGTGCTGGGCACCGCCATCGCGGCGATCTTCGGCGGCCTGACCGGGGCTGGGGCCATGTTCCAGTCCGACATCAGCTCGGTGTCGGCCTTCCTGACGCCGGTGGGAATCGTCCGCCTGGTGATCATCAGCGCCCTGTCGGTGCTGACCATGCTGATCCTCTTCGCGCCGGCTCCCGAGGTCTATCGCCAGCTCAAGGCCGGCGAAACCGACGTCGATACCTTCGCCTGACCCCAGGAGGCCGGGGGGTGAAAGGGGCGGCGCTGGGTCGAATGGTGTTCGCGGGCGTGCCGCTGTTGCGGCGCATTCCGCTTGCGATACTGGCCTGGGGCGCCTGCTTGCTGCCCTTTAACCTGCTCGGCAACGTGCTGAGCGCGATATACGACGGCGTCGGCGGGTCCTGGGCCTACGCCACGCCATCCGCTCTGCGAGGGGTACTTCAGTTCGGGCTGTTGGTCGCCAACATGTCGGTGAGCTGCGCGGGCATGGCCGTCTTCGCCGGGGCGGTCCTCAGGGCGATCGCCGACCCGGAGCGGGCCGAGGGTCGATGGATACGGCTGGGCGGCGACGAAATCCGCCTGGCGCTGATCTGGTGGCTGATGTTCGTCGTCGGCATCGCGATGATGTTCCTGGTCGTGTTCATCGTCGCCGCCGTCAGCCGAAACAGCCACATGGCTTCCGAGAACACCATACTGATCGCCGCCGCTGCGTTGGCGGCGATCCTGCTGGCGCGCTTCGCCCTCGCGCCCGCCATGGCGGTGTTCGAACGGCGCGTCGCGATCGGGGATTCCTGGCGGATGACGCGGGGACGCTACGGACTGGCGGTCGTCTGTTCGCTGACTTTCCTGGTCCTCTATGGCGGTGGCGAATGGCTGCTTTCGGGCTTGGGCGATCTGCTCCGCCGAGGCGCTCCGGAGGCGACGATCGGCGCGGGTCCCTTCGTCCAGGAGCTCGTCCGCTACCTGACCCTGCCTGAGCATCTCGTCCCGAGCCTTGCAGCCGTGGTGCTCGAAGCCTGCGCCGGTGTTCTCGGCTATGCGCCGATGGCCGTGCTCTATCGCGATCTGGCGGGGCGAAATCCCGCCGACCAGGCGGCGGTGTTCGACTAGGGGGAACGGGCATGAAGAAGCTTCCGTGGGTAGGCGGCGTGCTGTCCGGCTTCGAGCTGGTCTCCCGCAGGCCTCTGGCGGCGCTCTCCTGGGCCGTCGCGTTCGCCTTGGTTGCAACGATCATGGCCGCCTTCCAGGACTGGAGCTTGGGACGCCTTCCACCCGAGGGCGGCATATCCGAGATCGCCCTGAAGCTGAGCCTCATGGGTCTGGTCTTGAACCTGATGGTGATCATCACGGTCTGCGCCGCGATCCTTCGGGCGATGGTCCGTCCCGGGGAGGGGCGCGGGGCTTGGCCGAGGTTGGGCGGCGACGAACTGCACCTGCTGGCGTTCCTTCCGCTGCTCGTCCTGCCGTGGGCTGTGATCTCGATCCCGGTCAGCTTGTCGCTTTACAAGGTGCTTCCGGATCGGGGCGATCTGCCGATGAAACTGTCCATGCACTTCGCCATGGGCGTAGTGATGCTGGCGGGTGCGCGCCTGATCTTGGCAGCGCCAATGACAATCGCCGAGCAACGCCTGCGCCTCGGCGGCGCGCTCGGGCTGAGCCAGGGATTGCACGTCCGATTGGCGGTGATCTTCGTCTCGGCGCTGGTGCTGTCGGCGGTAATCGAAGGCGCTGGGACGTGGGTGCGCGACGCCGTCACGAGCCTGGCGAGCGGTGCTTACGCCCCGCCGGCGCCGCCGGAGCCGGGCGTTTCGCACACGGTCCTCGTCGAGGGATCGCCGCTCGGAATCAAGGCGACACTGTCGCGAATCTTCGGCGCGCTGGTGCGCGCCATAGCCTTCGCGGTGCAGGTGGCGCCGCTCGGGTACGCCTTCCAACGTCTGACGGACGACCCGGCTGACCGGGCCGCCGTCTTCGACTGAGCCGCTAGGCGCGCTTGCTCTTCTTCAGCTCGGCCACGCGTTCCAGACGGCGCTCTTCGTGGCGGGCCAGGACGTCCTTGAGGTAACGGCCGGTCCAGCTGGCCTCGACCTTGGCCACGTCCTGGGGCGAGCCGACGGCCACGATCTGGCCGCCGCCGTCGCCGCCTTCCGGACCAAAGTCCAGCAGCCAGTCGGCGGTCTTCACCACGTCCAGGTTATGCTCGATGACGACCACGGTGTTCCCCTGGTCGACCAGCTCGTGCAGCACCTCGAGCAGCTTCTTGGTGTCCTCGAAGTGCAGGCCCGTCGTCGGCTCGTCGAGGATGTAGAGCGTGCGGCCGGTGGCGCGCTTGGAGAGCTCCTTGGACAGCTTCACCCGCTGCGCCTCGCCGCCCGACAGGGTGGTCGCCTGCTGGCCCACCTTGATGTAGCTGAGCCCCACGCGCTTGAGCGTCTCCATCTTGTCGCGGATCGGCGGCACCGCTTTGAAGAAGTCCGCCGCCTCCTCGACCGTCATGTCCAGCACGTCGGCGATGGTCTTGCCCTTGAACTTCACCTCGAGCGTTTCGCGGTTGTAGCGTTTGCCGTGGCACGTCTCGCACGTGACGTAGACGTCGGGCAGGAAGTGCATCTCGATCTTGATCAGGCCGTCGCCCTGGCAGGCCTCGCAGCGGCCGCCCTTGACGTTGAAGCTGAAGCGACCCGGGCCGTAGCCGCGCGCCTTGCTCTCCGGCAGCTGAGCAAACCAGTCGCGGATCGGACCGAAGGCGCCCGTGTAGGTCGCCGGGTTCGAGCGCGGGGTGCGGCCGATCGGCGACTGGTCGATGTCGATGACCTTGTCGAAGTTCTCCAGCCCCTCGATCCGCTCGTGCGGGGCGGGGGCGTCGCTGGCGTTGTTCAGGCGACGCGCGGCGGCCTTGTACAAGGTCTCGATCGTGAAGGTCGACTTGCCGCCGCCCGACACGCCGGTGATGCAGGTGAAGGTCCCGACCGGGATCTCGCCGGTGACATCTTTCAGATTGTTGCCCTTGGCGCCGATGACGCGAAGCATCTTCTTCTTGCTGATCGGACGGCGCTGTTCGGGCACCTCGATCTCGCGGGCGCCGGTCAGGTACTGGCCGGTGACGCTCTTGGGATTGGCCATGATGTCGGCCGGCTTGCCCTCGGCGACGATCTCGCCGCCGTGCACGCCCGCGGCCGGACCCATGTCGATCACATAATCGGCGGTGAGGATGGCCTCCTCGTCGTGCTCGACCACCAGCACGGAGTTGCCCAGGTCGCGCAGGCCCTGCAGCGACTGCAACAGGCGGGTGTTGTCGCGCTGGTGCAGGCCGATCGACGGCTCGTCCAGCACGTAGAGCACGCCGGTCAGGCCGCTGCCGATCTGGCTGGCCAGGCGGATGCGCTGGCTCTCGCCGCCCGACAGGGTGCCCGAGCCGCGCGACAGATTCAGATAGTCCAGGCCCACGTCGACCAGGAACCGCAGGCGGTCGTTGATCTCCTTCAGGATCCGCCGGGCGATCTCCATCTGCTTGTCGCTCAGATGGCCTTCCAGCGCCGTGAACCAGTCACGGGCCGGGCGGATGGCCAGGTTCGAGACGGCGGCGATGTCCATGCCGTGGACCTTGACGGCCAGGGCTTCGGGCTTCAGGCGCTTGCCGTGGCAGACCTCGCAGGGGGTGTCGGACTGGTAGCGGCCCAGCTCCTCGCGGACCCACGAGCTGTCGGTCTCGCGCCAGCGGCGCTCCAGGTTCGGCAGCACGCCCTCGAACGGCTTGGCCACCTCGTATTTGCGGGCGTTGTCGTCGTAGACGAACTTGATCTTCTCGCCCTTGGAGCCTTGCAGCACGATCTGGCGGGCGCTTTCCGGCAGCTTGTACCAGGGCTCGTCCATCGAGAAGCCGTAGTGGCGGGCCAGGGCCTGCAGCGTCTGGGTGTAGAGCGGCGAGGGACCCTTGGCCCACGGGGCCACCGCGCCCTTGTGCAGGCTGCGGTCCTTGTCGGGGATCACCAGGTCGGCGTCGAAGGCCAGCTTGGCGCCCAGGCCGTCACAGGCCGGACAGGCGCCCGCCGGGTTGTTGAACGAGAACAGGCGCGGTTCGATCTCGGCGATCGTGAAGCCGCTGACCGGGCAGGCGAAGCGCTCGGAGAACAGCAGCCGACGCGGCTCCTTCTCGCCTTCTTCCACATTGGCCCATTCGGCCACGGCGAGGCCATCGGCCAGGCGCAGGGCCTGCTCCATCGAGTCCGCCAGGCGCTGTTCCATACCCGGCTTGGTGACGATGCGGTCCACGACCACATCGATGTCGTGCTTGAACTTCTTGTCGAGCGCCGGGGCGTCCTCGATCGGATAGAATTCGCCGTCGATTTTCAGCCGCTGGAAGCCGGCCTTCTGCCACTCGGCGATCTCCTTCTTGTACTCGCCCTTGCGGTCGCGGACGACGGGAGCCAGCAGGTATAGGCGCGTGCCTTCGGGCAGAGCGGTGATCTTGTCGACCATCTGGCTGATGGTCTGGCTTTCGATCGGCAGGCCGGTGGCCGGCGAATAGGGCACGCCCACGCGCGCCCACAGCAGGCGCATGTAATCGTGGATCTCTGTGACCGTGCCCACCGTCGAGCGCGGGTTGCGCGAGGTGGTTTTCTGCTCGATCGAGATGGCCGGCGACAGGCCCTCGATCAGGTCCACGTCCGGCTTGCTCATCAGTTCCAGGAACTGACGGGCGTAGGCCGACAGACTCTCCACGTAGCGGCGCTGACCCTCGGCGTAGATGGTGTCGAACGCCAGGGAGCTCTTGCCCGAGCCCGACAGGCCGGTCAGCACCACGAGCTCGCCCCGCGGGATGTCGACGCTGACGTCCTTGAGATTGTGCTCCCGCGCGCCGCGCACGCGGATGAAGTTCAATTGTTCAGCCATGTTTTCCGGAACGCGTGAGGCCGTGGGGAGGACCCACGGCGAGACGGCTATATGTAGGGCGCAGACCGGCGATTAACACAAGAACAAGGTGCGAACAAACGTCGCGTTGGCGGGACGTGGCGGCAGACTGCTGACATCAGGTGTCAGCAGGGCCTCAAAGCCGCGCCGCCGCCAGGATCGGACCGCCGTTCTTGGCTTGCACCAGCACCGCCGCGCGCAGGGCCGGGTCGGCGGGCGTCGAGGTCGTGAACGCCACCGGCGCGCCGTTCCAGGCGCCCAGCCTCGTCAGTTCGCGCACCACGTCGCGGTGCGGCAGGGTCTTGCCGTTGTTCTCGCCGCGTTGGATGGCCACCTGCTGAACACGCGGGTCGTAGCGCACCAGCCAGACGTCGGCGCCCGCCTTGGGCGCCTGGCCGGCCCCAATTTCGACCCGGCCGCGCGTCAGCGCCACGGTCGCGTCCATGGCCGGTCGGGCGCGGCGCAGGGCCAGCTCGAGGTCGCGGGCGTTCGTGCCGATCAGGTCGTCACGGCCCTCGATAACCATTTGTGGTGTGCCCAGCTGGGCGCCCAGGCCGCGGGCGTAGGCTTTCTGTCGGTCGGTGTAGGCCTGCTTGGCGAAGGTGTCCTTCCAGCCCAGCTGGTCCCAGTAGGTGACGCCAAAGCTCAGGGCCAGCACGTCGGGTCGGTCAGCGATGGCGTTGAGATTGGCGTTGGCCGGCGGGCAGGATGAGCAGCCCTGACTCTGGAACAGTTCCAGCACCACCGGCCGCTGGGCCGTGCCGCCCGCGCCGGCCATCGACCAGGCCCCGAGGGCCGCCGCCAGGGCGATCCCGGCCGCCAGACTGGCCCAGGCCGCCTTTCGCATCGTGGTCCGTATCATGGCGCGTGTCCTTTCGGGTGTTCGGACATCAGTTCGCGGCGAGACGGGCCGAGGTTACAGCGTTCACGAACAATAAACCGCTTTTGGAAGCGCGACCTTCAGCACCCTCGGTGTCTATGGCGCGGACGGATCGCGCATCGGGCGCGCCGGGTGAGGACGACGAGCTTGGCCAAGGCGGCGAAGGAAGACGCGAAACCGGCGGCGACGCCGGAGGCCCCGGCCAAGGGCAAGGGCGGCAAGGCCGCCAAAGTCGTGCGTCAGCGTTCCGAGATCGACG
Organism: Caulobacter sp.; assembly: GCA_017744495.1. Lineage (GTDB taxonomy): Bacteria > Pseudomonadota > Alphaproteobacteria > Caulobacterales > Caulobacteraceae > Caulobacter. The sequence continues at coordinate 35,879 of JAGIBE010000155.1, forward strand.
ACATCATCACCCTGGTCGTCTGCATCTGCTGCACCATCTGGGCATTCAAGATGATCGTCGATCTAGGCGTCGCGAGCTTCTAAGCCGTCAGCCGTCGCCGCGGGCGACCGGCATCAAGACACCGATCTAGTTCAGCATCACCGCCGTGTCGCTCGCCGGCGGGCCGCTCAGGGCGACGTCCAGGGCCTCGACCAGGCGCTGGGCGGCGATGGGCTTGGCCACGAAGCCGTCCATGCCGGCGGCCATGTAGCGTTCGGTCTCGTGACTCAGGACGCTGGCGGTGACCGCCAGGATCGGTGTGCGGGTCCGGCCCTCCGCGGCCTCGCGCGTGCGGATAACGCGGCCGGCCTCCAGGCCGTCCATGCCCGGCATGTGGATGTCCATCAGGATGGCGTCCCAGGGACCGGACTCCCACATCGCCACCGCCTCGTGGCCGTCGCGGGCGATCCCGCAGGCGACGCCCAGATGGCCCAGCATGGCCTGCAGCACGGTGCGGTTGGTGGCGTTGTCGTCGACGACCAGCATCTTCAGCTCGCCGCTCATCGCCGGCCCGTCGGCGACCGTCTCGACGGCTTCCGGCCGGCCCATCGGCGTCAGGGCCGGGCAGGGGGCTTCGAAGGTGAAGCGGGCGCCGCCCGCGGCGGGGCTCTCGAAACCGATCTCGCCGCCCATCAGGGTGACCAGCTCGCGGCAGATGGCCAGGCCCAGACCGCTGCCGCCCGTGCGACGGGTGCTGGACCCATCGACCTGGACGAACTTCTCGAAGATCTGGGCGCGGCGGGCCTCGGGCACGCCCATGCCGGTGTCGGTCACGGCGCAGGTCAGGGTCGCGGCGTCGCCGCTGATCCGCACCGTGACGCCGCCTGCGTCGGTGAACTTGATGGCGTTGGAGATCAGGTTGCTGAGCACTTGGCGCAGGCGGGCGGCGTCGCCGTCGCGCCAGCCGCAGGCCTCCGGAGCGACGTCCAGGACGAAATCCAAGCCCTTGTCGTGGGCCAAGCCGCCGTAGAGCTGGCGCAGGGTATCGGCCAGGGCGTCCAGATCGAACGGCGCGCGGACGATCTCCATCTTGCCGGCCTCGATCCGCGAAATGTCGAGCACGGCGTTGATCACATCCAGCAGTGTGGCGCCGGACTGGTGGATCGTGGCCAGGCGGCCACGCTGCTTGGCCGAGAGGGTGTCGCGCTCCATGGCCTGGGCCATGCCCAGCACGCCGTTCAGCGGCGTGCGGATCTCGTGGCTCATGGTCTCCAGGAACTCGGTCTTCACGCGGCTGGCGGTCTGGGCGACGATCGCAAGGTTCTGAGCCTCGGTGCGCAGGCGGCGGTTCTCCTCCAGCTCGGCCTCGAGCTTGCGGTTCAGGGCGTCCGACGCCAGGCGGGCGCGCAGCTCGCGCATCACCGCCCCCCGCATCAGGGTCGACATGCCCAGGGCCGCGAAGGCGCCGGCCACGCCGATGAAGCCGTACTGTCCGATCAGGTCGCCGGACGCCTGACGGGCCATCGCCACCAGGCCGACGGTCGCCGCCCCGACGCTGACGAGGGCGACGCGGCGGGTCGGGGCCGAGGTGGCGAACACCAGTGCCATTAGCACGAAATAGACGAGCTTGGCCGGCTCGAAGTGGAAGGTCTGGTAGGCGGCGACATTGGCCATGAAGAGCGTGTTCATCGACAGGGCGGCGACTTCCATCGCCGGCATCCCCGGCGGATGGGTCTTCAGGCGCCGCCACAACCACAACCCGGTTGCGGCGGCCGTCACCGCCAGCCCCTCCAGCACGACCAGCGCCGCTCCCGTCTCGTAGAAGGGATGCGACAGGCTGATCAGGCAATAGTAGGCGCCGGCGGCGGCGAGATAGCCGCGCAGGATGGGCAGGTAGGACCCGACGATCTCATGCGTCGGAATGGGATCTGATCTGCCGATCGTCCGCTTCATGAGCCCCCGCTCGCGCCTATGTCACCCCTGGCTTGACGGCACCGTAAGAGATCGAGGTTAAGTTGCGATTGAGAGCGTTACCTTTTGCCTGGCCAGAGCTAGGCGGCGCGATCAATGCGGGCGGCGTAGCAGCCGGGCTTGGCGTAGTGGGCGTGCAGATAGGCCACGGCGGGGTTTTCCAGCATCCGTTCGATCACCGGGGCGGCTGCGGCACCCTCGACCACGTCGGCGTCCAGCAGCATGCCGGCCGCGTCAAAACCACGCAGGGACAGCAGGCGGCGGCGCAGGGCGGGGGGCAGGGCGTCCGTGGTCGCGGCGGGCCCCTCGGCGGCCTCGCGGATATAGACGGCGTAGCGCGAGCGGAACGGCGTGTCGGCGGCCTGATGCTCGTGGTTCAGTAGGATCAGGGTCTCGCCCGGCGCGGCGTCGTCCAGGGTGACGCGGCAGGGGAAAGCGAACGGCGCGTCGGCGACGACCCGCAGCGCGCCGCGCGCGGCCAGGGCCTCGTTGTCGAGGGCGAACAGCGGCGCGAACGGCTCGAGCGGCAGGCTGGAAACGATGAAGGACATGGCGGGCTCCTGTTCTGATGCGCCCGTTGTGATCCCTCTCGCGAAAGGCCGACACCCGATCCTTGCGGTCGGTTCGAAACTTGCCGAACCCAATCTTGTCGAACCCAATCTTGTCGAACGAAGTTCGATCGCCTAGATCATCTGTGCCCGAAACCCCGGGCCGACCGATGGAGGCAGCCATGGACATCGCGATGGACGACCGTTTCGCCCTTCCCGCTGACCTGACCGTGGTTTCCCATGCCCGCCTTCATCACCCTGGATTCCGTTCGCGCCGACACGCCTGACGGCCGCGTCCTCTTCGACAATCTGACCCTGGCGATCGGGGCCGAGCGCGTCGGCCTCGTCGGCCGCAACGGCGTGGGCAAGTCCACTCTGCTGTCGCTGATCGCCGGGACCCGCGCGCCCGCTTCGGGAACGGTCAGCCGCGCCGGCGTGGTCGGCGTGCTGCCGCAACTGCACGCCCCACCGCCGGGCGCGCGCCTGGCCGACCTGTTGGGCGTGGGCGCCGACTGGGACCGGCTGTGCCGGATCGAGGCCGAGGAGAGCAGCGAGGAGGATCTGATCGAGGCCGATTGGACCTTGCCGGGCCGTGTCGCCGCGGCCCTGGCGGAGGTCGGGCTGTCGCGCCGTGACGCCTCGGACCCGGCGGCCGGCCTCAGCGGCGGGCAGATGACGCGCGCCATCCTGGCCGGCCTGCTGATCGCCGCGCCGGACGTCCTGCTGCTCGATGAGCCGACCAACAATCTCGACGCCGGAGCCCGCGCTCTGCTGGCCGACGTGCTGCGGCGCTGGAAGGGCGGGGTGGTGGTGGTCAGCCACGACCGCGCCCTGCTGCGCGGCATGGACCGCATCGTGGAACTGACCAGCCTGGGTGCGACCAGCTATGGCGGCGGCTACGACCTCTATGCCGAGCGCAAGGCCCAGGCCGTTGCCGCCGCCGAGCATGATCTGGAGACCGCCGCACGCCAGGTCCGCCAAGCCGGGCGGGAAGCCCAGGTCGCCCGTGAGCGCAAGGCGCGCCGCGACGCCGCCGGCCGCAGGTTCGCCGCGAGGGGCAGCGAGCCGAAGATCCTGCTGGGCGCCCAGGCCGAGCGGGCCGAGAACAGCGGCGCGCGCGAGGGGCGGCTGGCCGACCGCGCCTCCCAGGACGCCGCCCAGGCCCGCGAAGCCGCCGACGCCAAGGTCGAGCGCTTGCGCCGCCTGGCCTTCGACCTGCCGTCCTGCGGCCTGGCCGCCGGGAAGACCGTGCTGGACTTCGACGGGGTGGGTTTCGCCTATCCCGATGGCCCGCCGGTCTTATCGAACCTGAGCTTCCGTTTGACCGGTCCCGAGCGCGTGGCCCTGGTCGGCGGCAACGGGGCGGGCAAGTCGACCCTGATCCGGTTGGCGACGGGCGGGCTGGAGCCGACCTCGGGGGCGATCGCGCGCGGCGTGACTGCGGCGCTTCTGGACCAGCGGGCGGCCGTGCTGGACGAGACCCAGACCATCCTGGAGAACTTCCGCCGCCTGAACCCGGCCGCCGGCGCCAACGAGGCCCACGCCGCCCTGGCGCGGTTCCTGTTCCGCAACGTCGCCGCCCACCAGACGGTCGGCAGCCTCAGCGGCGGCGAGCGCCTGCGCGCGGCCCTGGCCTGCGTGCTGATGTCGGCCGATCCGCCCAAGCTGCTGATCCTGGACGAGCCGACCAATCACCTCGACCTGGACTCGGTCGAAGCCGTGGAGAACGCCCTGGCCGGCTATGACGGCGCCCTGCTGATCGCCAGCCACGACGAAGAGTTCCTCGAGGCGGTGGGCGTGGAGCGGCGGATCGAACTCGGGTCGCGATGACGTACGCGTTACAGTTTATTGCAAATCACTCTCAACAGCAGCTATACGGCGCCATCATTCGAACTGTCGGGCGTCGATCATCATGCGGACCATCTCCACGAGCCACGCGCGGCGCGCCTCGATCCTGGCCGGGCTGAGCCTGCTGGCCCTGGCGACGGCGACCGCGGCCAACGCCGAGGACAAGGCCGCCTCCGAGGTCACCCCCGAGGTCACCGACGTCGATCAACTGGTGGTCACGGCCACGCGCACCATCCTGCCGGCCAGCGCTCTGCCGTTGACGGTGGACGTGATCGATTCCGAGACCCTGACCCAGCAGGTCGCGATCAGCGGCTCGGTCGTCGACGCGGTCTCGAACCTGTCGCCGTCGTTCTCGCCCACGCGTCAGAAGCTGTCTGGGGCGGGGGAGACCCTGCGCGGTCGCTCGCCGCTGTACGCGATCAACGGTATCCCGCAGTCGACCCCGATCCGCGACGGCTCGCGCGACGGCTACACGATCGACGCTTTCTTCATCGACCGGGTCGAGGTGATCTACGGCTCCAACGCCCTGCAGGGCATCGGCGCGACCGGCGGCGTGGTCAACCAGGTGACCGTCGGTCCGCCCAAGGCCGACGGCGTCAGCGGCAAGGTCCTGACCCAGGTCTCGGCCGGCGACGACCTGGGCGACAGCGTCGGCGGCAAGGCAGCGGGCCTGATCTCCTGGCGCGGCGGGGCGTTCGACGCCACGGTCGGCGCCGCCTATGACGCGAAGGGCGCCTTCTACGACGGCGACGGCCGGCGGCTGGGCATGGACAACACCCAGGGCGACGTCCAGGACTCCAAGGCCGTGTCGTTCTTCACCCGCCTGGGCTGGCAGCTGGGCGAGAACACCCGCCTGGACGTGGTGGCCAACCGCTTCGAGTTGAAGGGCGACGGCGACTACGTCACCACCACGATCACCGCCGCCAAGCCGAACCCGCCGACCAACGGAAACCGCACGATGCACGTGCCGACCACCAGCTTCCGCGGCGTCCAGCCCGGCGAGCCGGCCGCCAACCGGGTCGAGACGGTGTCGGCCTCGCTGACCAACAGCGACCTCTACGGCGGCAACCTAATCGCCCAGGTCTTCTTCAACCGCACGCGCGATACGTTCGGCGGCGACATCAACGCCACCTTCCAGGACGCCAGCATCGCGCCGGCAGGCACGCTGTTCGACCAGTCCTCGAACCGTTCGCGCAAGCTGGGCGCGCGGGTCAGCTACGAGCGCGCGGTCCCGATGATCAAGGGTTTGACCGGCACGGTGGGTCTGGACACCATCAACGACCGCACCGAGCAACTGCTGATCGAGACCGGCCGCGCCTGGGTGCCGTCGACCGAGTTCCAGAGCATCGCGCCGTTCATCCAGGGCAACCTCTCGCTGCTGGGCGACAAGGTTCACCTGGCCGGCGGCGTGCGCTTCGAGAACGTCGAGCTGAAGGTCGATGACTTCACCACCCTGGCCTTCTACGGCTCTCGCAAGGTTTCGGGCGGCAATCCGGAGTTCCAGGCGACCCTGGGCAACGGCGGGATCGTGGTCGAGCCGGTGACGGGCCTGCGCGTCTACGCCAGCTACGCCGAGGGCTACACCGTGCCCGACGTCGGCCGAATCCTGCGGTCGATCAATGTCGACGGTGTCGACGTCGACACCTATCTGAACATCGAGCCGATCGTGTCCAACAACCGCGAGATCGGCGCCGAGCTGAAGCGCGGGCCGTTCGACGCAAGCCTCAGCTACTTCTGGTCCAGCTCGAAGCTGGGTCAGCTGCTGATCAAGAACAGCGGCGGCATCTTCGACGTCCAGCGCCAGCGGGTCGAGATCGAGGGGCTAGAGGCCAATCTGAAGGCCCGCACGCCGCTCCCGGGTCTGATCGTCTCGGCCGGCTACGCTCACCTGAAGGGCCGCACCGACACCAATGCCGACGGCAAGGTCGACAAGGATCTGGACGGCGCCAACATCTCGCCCGACCGCCTGAACCTGGCCGTCGACTACGAGCTGGGCAATTGGGGCGCGCGCGTCCAGATCCAGGACTACATCAAGCGCGACATGCAGAACGCCCTCGTGAAGGACGACTTCAGCGGCTACACGCTGGTCGATGCGTTCGTGGGCTACCGGCTGCCGGTCGGGACGCTGTCGCTGGGGGTCCAGAACCTGTTCGACGAGCAGTACATCTCGTACAATTCCGACACCACGGCTCCGGCCAACGACCGCTATTTCGCCGGGCGTGGACGGATGGCCACCCTGGGCTGGGAAGCCCGCTTCTGATGAAGGTCGTCCGACAGATCCACCGCTGGGCCGGCGGGCTGATCGGCCTGCTGCTGGCCCTGATGGGCCTGAGCGGCGCGCTGCTGCTGCACGAGGACGCCTTCCTGCGCGCCACCGTGCCGCACGCCGCCGACGCCCAGCGCCAGGACGCCGCCACCCTGGGCGCGGCCGCCACGCGGATCTTCGCCGCCAAGGACCGCCCTCGTTCGATCGTGCTGGCGACCCCGCGCCTGGGCCTGCACAAGCTGTCCTATAAGGGCGAGCACGCGGCCTATGCCGACCAGGACGGCGCGATCGTCCAAAGCTGGACGTCGAACTGGGCGCGCCCTGAGGTCTGGCTGTTCGACTTCCACCACCACCTGTTCAACGGCGACACCGGCGAGATCGTCGGCGGGATCGCGGGCCTGGCGGGGCTGGGTTTCGTGGGCACGGGCCTGTGGCTGTGGTGGCCGACCCGGCGGATGTTCCACATCCGGCCCTGGCCCCGGATGATGAAGCGGGCGGCGATCGTCCACCATCACCGCGACCTGGGCGTGCTGGTGGCGCCGCTGCTGATCCTGTCCCTGACCACCGGGGCGGCGATGAACCTGAAATGGTTCTCCGACGCCCTGCGGGGGCCGTTCTCGTCGTCGGCGACGATGAAGGCGGCATCGGCCCCGCCGAAGATCAAGGGCGGCAAGCTGGCCAAGGACCTGGACTGGACGGCGGTGATCGCCCAGGCCCAGGCGCGCTATCCCGGCGCCGAAATCCGCACCATCGGCCTGCCGGCCAAGCCGGGCGGCCTGATCTCCGTGCGGATGCGCCAGCAGGTGGAATGGCTGCCCAACGGCCGCACCATGGCCTGGTTCGACCCGGCTGACGGCAAGATGGTCGCCACGCGCGACGCCCAGACCCTGCCGCTGGGCTCGCGGATCGCCAATCTCGACTATCCGCTGCACGCGGCCAAGGTCGGCGGCCTGCCGTACCGGCTGGTGATGACCGTGTCGGGCGTCACCCTGACCCTGCTGGGCACGCTGGCGGTGGTGACCTTCTGGGGCAACCCGGTGGGGAGCCCGAAGCGGCGAAAGCGGGCGGTACGCCGGTGAGGGACTAACATTCATTTCCGCATCGGCCTGCAGAGGGGGGGCGCGCTGAGGAAATGAGTGTGTGTTGCTCCCTTAGTTCTTAGCGAGCTACGTACCGGCCGGGTGTCACGCCAAACTGTTTGGTGAATGCGTCGATGAAGGCCGCGATACTTTGATAACCGCAGTCGAGAGCGGCCTCGGTGACACTCGCGCCGGAGGAAAGGCTGGCAATCGCGTGGAGGAGACGAGCCTTCTGCCGCCACCCTTCGATCGTCAGTCCTGTCTCGCGTGGAAATAGGCGTTGGAGGGTACGAAGGCTGGCGCCGGCCATCCTGGCCAAGTCGCTCAGGTCGCCCCCCTCGGCGGGCCTACTTTGAATTTTGTCGGCCAGCCGTCGGGCACGGAGGTCGCGGGGCAGCGGCAGGCTGAGATCCTGTGGGCTGGCCGAGAGGAGTAGGTCAACGAGCAGGCCTGCGAAGCGATCATGCTCAGGCCGCTCGACCGCCAGCATTCCAATTTTCAGTATGTGCAGGATCAGTTCACGAAGAAGCGGTGATACCTCAAGGACGCTCGGCTGGCGTGGGAGCGGTTGAGCCCGATGGTTGGCGATATAGAGCGTTCGCATCGTCACCTCGCCGCTGATGGAGATGCTGTGTCGAACGCCCGCCGGAACCCAGATCGCCCGTGTTGGGGGAACCAGCCATAAGGTCTCGTCCGTGCTGATGCGCATTAGGCCGGAGCTGGCAAAGACAAGCTGTCCCCAACGATGTTCGTGGCCCCCGACCACAGCGCCCGTCCGGAATGTCGCCGCGAGGGATCTTACGTCGAAGCCATCTCCATCCCCTGTCAATCGAACACCCCCCGGTCATATTGCATCGCGCCGACGAGGTTACCCTCCGAGTCTTCGAAGTAGATAAGCTCCCCCACACCCTCGATCCGATAGGGCTGCATGACGATCTTACCGCCAGCGGCCTCGATCGCGGTCATCGTCGTCTTTAGATCATCGACGCCGAAGGTCGTCTCGAAGCTCGTCGAAGAGACGCCGGGGCGTAAATCACGCCGTTCTTGCAGCGCGCCGAGTAGACCGCTCCCAGCGTTCCTGATCTGATAAAAGTCGGGTGGCCCCCATGGACTGAAGCTCCATCCGAAGACGTCCTGATAGAAGCTTTTGGCGCGCTGAACGTCATTGGCGTTTATCGCAAAATGACGGAAGACTGCTGGCATCTGGACCTCCCTTGCCGAGGCGCCATTCTTGCCGATATCGTCCGTGGCGCGCTGTCGTTCAAATGACAGATTATTACGGCTAAGCGACACGCCCGAGTTGGTCTAGCGCCGTGGTGAGGAACGCGCCTATTTCCGGCCGCGGCCTTTCAGCCGAAATGTGCATTGAGGAAACGGGAGTGTGTCCCTCAGGCGGCGGAAGCGGGGTTAAGCCCGCTGGTTCAGGGTGATGGCCGTGCCGTTCTGCCGGTAGGCGGTCTGCTGTGCGCCGGGGCCGTAACCCGAACCGGTGGGACGCTGGACGGCGATCTCCTCGGCGATGGCGCGGACCAGGCCTTCGGTGACGGTCTTGGCGGCGGCGACGGCGCGGCCTTGGCGGGCCAGGACGGCGTCGAAGGCCTCGGTCGCGCGCACCAGGCGCTGGCGGCGCTGGAGCGAAGCGCCCGAGACCAGGGCGACATTACCCCGCACCTTTGCGGACTCGTGCCGGTAGAGGTTGGCCAGCTTGGCCACCTCGTCAACGAACTGCGCCGCCTCGTGCGGGCGGCGGGCTTCGAAGGCGGTCGACTGCTTGGCGATCAGGTCGGTCAGGCGCTCGGTCAGGATGATCAGCTGTTCGACGCGATCGTCGCAATCGGTGGCGTTGAGGGCCATGAGCGTTACTCCTTCAGACCTTGCATCTTCAGCATTTCCTTCTGGACGGCGGCGGCCACGCCGATGCCGCCGGCCTTAGAGACCTGTTTGGCCATCTCCTCGGCCAGAAGGGACTTGAACATGTCCTCGCCGGCCCCGCCGCCGCCGACGTCCGGCGTCTTCATGCCGGCGGTCATCGACTGCATCATCACCGACAGGAACGAGGCCTCGAACTTCTGGGCCGTCTCGCGGATCTTGCCGCGCTTGAGCAATTCGGCGGTCGAGGCGGCCGTCTTGCCCACGGTTTCGAGGGCGGGGACGGCGAGGGAGGTTGCGGCCAGGATGCTCATCACATCACCTCGATGTCGGCTTGCAGGGCGCCCGAGGCCTTGATGGCCTGCAGGATCGAGATCATGTCGCGCGGGGTGACGCCCAGGGCGTTCAGGCCGCCGACCAGGCTCTTGAGCGAGGCGCCGCCGCCCAGGGTCAACAGCTTACGGCCGGTCTCCTCGTTGACGCTGACCGTCGACTGCGGGACGACCGTGGTGCGGCCCTGGCTGAACGGAGCAGGCTGGCTGACGGCGGGATTTTCCTGGACCGAGATGGTCAGATTGCCTTGGGCGATGGCCACCTGGCTGATGCGGACGTCGTCGCCCATGACGATCACGCCGGCCACTTCGTCGATGATCACCTTGGCCGGGGCGTCGGGCTCGACTTCCAGGTTCTCGATGTTGGTGACGAAGCTGATCATGTCCATGCCGGCCGGCGGACGCACGGCGACGATGGTCGGGTTCTGGGCCTGGGCGCAGTTGGGAAAGCGCTGGTTGATGGCGTCGGCGATGCGGCGCGAGGTGGTGAAGTCCGGATTGCGCAGGGTCATGCGCAGCACGTCCATGTTCACCATCTGGAAGCCGGTCTCCTTTTCGATGATGCCGCCGGCGGCGATCCGACCCGCGGTTGGCACGCCCTTGGTGACGGAAGAGCCCGAAGCGCCGCCGGCCGAAACGGCCCCGGTCTGCACCGTGCCCTGGGCCACCGCGTAGGTCTGGCCGTCGGCGCCTTGCAGCGAGGTGACCAGCAGGGTGCCGCCCAGCAGGCTCTTGGCGTCGCCGAGGGTCGAAACCGTGACGTCCATGCGCGCGCCGGCCGCGCTGAACGGCGGCAGGTTGGCCGTGACCATGACGGCGGCGGTGTTCTTGGTGTTCAGGTTGCCGTCGCGGACGTTGACGCCTTGGCGCTCGAGCATGGCTTCCAGGCTCTGCTTGGTCATCGGCGCGTTGCGCAGGCTGTCGCCCGAACCGTTGAGGCCCACGACGATGCCGTAGCCGACCAGCTGGTTCTCGCGCACGCCCTCGAAGGCGACGATGTCCTTGATGCGCGACTTGGCGTCGGCCGGGGTCGAAACCAGGGCGACGGCGGCGAGGGCGAGGCCCAGAACAGAAGCAAAGAATGAACGAGACATGGCGATCCTACGGCGGGGCGGCATCCCCGCGCCGCTCCATGCGAGATCCGGGCCAGTCTGGATGCGAGGAAAAGTTCAATGAAATCAGTCGAAAGGCGTGCAATTTCCGCCTGCGACATTCTGGTTCGGCAGATTCTGCCCGGCATTAACCATACCGCAAGCGCCGCTCAGCAAGATGTGGTTAACGGGGCGGGGGTGACTCCCCCTATCGTTCGTCGGAGCAGCGTTTCGTCATGAAGGTTTCCAGCACGGGGAGCGCGGGCGCGGTTGGCGCGTCGCGGGCCAAACCGGCGGGCGGCGGATCGGGGTTTTCCCTACCCACGGTGGGCGGCGCCAGCGCCGCGTCCGGGGTCGCCCAGGCGGGCGGTGTGGCCGGGGTCGGCTCGCTCGACGCCCTCCTGGCCCTGCAGGCCGACATGGACCCGATGGAGCGCAAGCGGCGCGCGGTGAAGCGGGCCGGCGGTCTGCTCGACCTGCTCGACGCCCTGAAGCTGGCCACGCTGGACGGCGAGATCTCGACTGGCACGCTGTCGCGACTCAAGAGCGCCGTGCGCGAGCACCGCGAAGCGACCGACGACCCCAAGCTGGAAGCCATCCTCAACGAAATCGAGACCCGCGCGGCCGTGGAGGCCGCCAAGCTTGAACAGGCTCGGCTGGGCTGAGAAGCATCAATGAAACCGTATCTTAAAGAACACGGTTCTTCGAATATCCCCAGGTTCACGACATCCGTGCACGGCGCTGAACACGCCGCTCACGCGACGTTCATTGAACCCGGCTATCGTTTTGGTATAAGCACCCCGCCTGATCTGGGCGGAGTTCATCGGGGCGTGAGGCGTTAATGCAAACGGCCACTGTTCTTAAGGTACCAGACTCGTATCGTCCTTCGGATGACGAGCCTTTCATGAACGAGCGTCAGCTTGAGTATTTCAAGCAGAAGCTCCTGGCTTGGAAAGAAGAGATCCTCCGCGAATCTCGCGAAACGGTTTCCCACCTGCAAGCTGAAACTGAAAACCATGCCGACCTCGCCGATCGCGCGTCGTCGGAAACTGATCGGGCGCTGGAACTTCGCACCCGGGATCGCCAGAGAAAACTCATCTCGAAGATCGACCAGGCGTTGCGCCGAGTCGAGGACGGTTCCTACGGCTACTGCGAGGAAACCGGCGAACCGATCGGTTTGGCTCGACTGGACGCGCGGCCCACCGCGACGCTCAGCCTGGAAGCCCAGGAACGCCACGAGCGTCGGGAACGGGTTCACCGTGACGACTGAGGTTTAGGCCTCGACTGAATGTGTTTCGAACGGCCTCGCCTCCTCGGGCGAGGCCGTTTGTCGTTTGCTGATCCCCTTTCCCGCAAGGGGAGACGGACTTACCAAAGGCTCGCCGCGGCGCGCTCAGGCCAGGCCCTGTCGTATTCCGCCCCGCCGACCGTCTCGCCGCTCATCGCCGCCAACATCGCGCCGGGCGTGGGCAGGGATCGGGGATCGACCTGAGCTTCCGGTTTCCACAGGCCCGACCGCACGATCGCCCGGGCGCACTGGAAGTAGGCCTCGACCACGGTGACCACTAGGCAGGTGCGCGGCGCCTTGCCGTCGACGGCGAAGCTGGCCAGCAGCTCGGGATCGGCGCTGATCACCGCTCGTCCGTTGACGCGGAAGGTCGTGCCCGAGCCGGGGATCAGGAACATCAGCGCCACGCGCGGGTCGCGGACCACGTTGCGCAGGCCGTCGATGCGGTTGTTGCCCCGCCGGTCGGGCAGGATCAGCGTCCGCTCGTCATGGATGCGGACGAAGCCGGGCTGGTCGCCGCGCGGGCTGCAGTCCAGCCCTTCGGGACCGACGGTGGCCAGGGCCAGGAACGGTGAGGCCTCGATCAGGGCGCGATAGTGTGGGGTGATGCGGTCGGCGACCTTGACGGTCGAGGCCGGGACCGGGGCCGGCGTGTATAGCGCTTCGAGCGCCTCGAGGCTGTCGACGACGTGATCGATGGCGGACATGCGCGGCTCCCTTGAGGGCCGCCAGCATAGCCGGTGTCTCGAGGCGTCGCCTAGCAGGCGCCGGCCTGGACCATCGCGCAGGCCTCGGCGAGGCGGTGGGGCGAGATCGGCTTGTCGACCACGGCGCGCGTGCGGGCGCCCAGCTGGTCGGCGTTGCCGGTGACATAGACCACGGGGATGGGGCCCAGCCGAGCGAGGATGGCGGTGACCGCCTCGACGCCGGTGCCGCCCACGATGCGATAGTCGGCGGTGATCAGATCGGGCGGATGCCTGAGGGCGCAGTCCAGCGCTTCCTGGGGGCTTTCCGCGATATCGAAGCTGTCGAACCCCTGCTCGGCGAGCAAAGACTCCACTTCCATCGCGATGAGGATTTCATCCTCGATGATCAAAGCATGTCTGTGGGACATGTGCACTGCACGCCACCGCTTTTCAAAATCGTCCCTTGCCGTAGTAGAAGCCTATGATTCTCTTCTGCGCTAACGGTTTTTACGGCTCAGCTTGACTAAAGTGTCGCAGGTCGCTGTTGCGTCTTGTTCTCAACGTGCAAGTTCTTCCAGGTCTTGTGTGTGATCACAAAGCCGGGCCCAGAGTCTTGTTTGTGGCGCGTAAAGTCGGGGATTCACCTTACTTTATAAAACAAAGTCCGCCGAGCATCGGTCTCTTGCCTCCCGCTGGGTGATTTGCGCTATGCAGGCCAAAACGAAAGTCCGCAGGAGCGCCTCCGTCATGTCGCAAGACACCCCCCCAAATTCCTCGCCCCTGATCCTGACCGAGAAGCGCGGCCATGTCGCGATCCTCACCCTCAACCGTCCCGAGGCGCTGAACGCCTTGGGCGCGCCCGGCGACGGCGACCAGGTGGCGGCGGCCTGCGAGGCGATCAACGACGACCAGGACATCCGCTGCGTGATCCTGACCGGCGCGGGCCGGGCCTTCTCGGCCGGCGGCGACGTCAAGGCGATGAAGGCGCGGGAAGGGGCGTTCGGCGGCAACGGCGTCAAGGTCCGCGACGGCTATCGCAAGAACATTCACCGCGTCGTCCGGGCCATCTACGGCCTGGAGGTCCCGTCGATCGCGGCGGTCAACGGCGCGGCCATCGGCCTGGGCTGCGACGTGGCCTGTATGACCGACATCCGCATCGCCGCCGACACCGCCAAGTTCGGGGTGACCTTCCTGAAACTGGGTCTGATACCCGGCGACGGCGGCGCGTGGCTGATGCCGCGCACCATTGGCATGAGCCGCGCGGCCGAGCTCCTGTTCACTGGAGACGTCATCGACGCGGCCAAGGCGGAACAGTGGGGACTGGTCAGCAGCGTGGTCCCCGCCGACGTGCTGATGGGCGAGGCCATGGCTTTGGCCGAGCGCATCGCGGTCCAGCCGCCGCACGCCCTGCGCATGGCCAAGAGCCTGCTCAAGCACGGCCAGACCGCCAGCTACGACACCCTGATGGAGATGAGCGCCGCCGCTCAGGCCATCGCCCACCACACCGAGGATCACATGGAGGGCGTCGAGGCCATCCTCGAAAAGCGCGCTCCCGTGTTCAAGGGCGCTTGAGATGGGACGGGAAGCCAAGGGCGTCTGGGGTCAGCTCCGTGACGGCGAGGGGCCGGGCAAGCTGCTGTGGGAACCGCCGAAGCTGGTCTTCCGCGGCGCGGTGGAGGGCAACTTCCAGGGCCATGCGCTGCGCGACCTGCGTGTCGACGGCGACGACCTGGTGCTGAGCGACGGTACGCGCTTCACCCTGGACGCCGGCCAGGCCGCCAAGTGGCTGCACGCCATCCAGAATCCGCCCGGTCGGCTGGACAAGCTGGGCGTCAAGCCGGGCCAGACGGTGGTGGTCGAGAATCTCGACGATCCGGAATTCGTGGCCGAGCTGTCGACCCGCGTCGCACCGATCGAGGCTTACGAGAACATCGACCTGCTGTTCCTGGGCGTCGAGGATCTGGCCGACTTCGACCAGCTGGAGGACCTGGTCGGCGGGCTTGGCCCCAAGGGCGCGATCTGGGTCGTCGCCCAGAAGGGCAAGGGCGCGCCGCTGAAGGACACCGAGATCCTGGCCGAGGTCCGCGCCCACGGCCTGGTCGACACCAAGGTCTGCGCCTTCTCCAAGACCCACACCGCCCTGCGGTTCGTGCGACGCAAGGGCGAAGCGCCGGTCAAGGCCGCGCCGGTCGAGGACGACGAAGGCTTCGACGACGAGGATTGATCCGGTCGGCCTTATCGGGTCTCCGCCCGTGGCGTGCGCGTGATCCACCCGATGGGGGAGTTGGAACGCAAGAGCTAGGCTGGCAGGGTCTGTCCAAGGTCCAAGCCGATGACCGTTCCGCGCGCGCCCACGACGGCCTTGCGCCTCGCTCCGGCGCCTTTCGCCGCTCGCAGTCTCATCCTCATCGCGCCCTTGAGCCTTGTTCTGGCCGCCGCGCCCGCCGTCGCCCAGACTAAGGCCTGGACTCCTCCGCCGCCTGACGCCGATCTCAAGGCGGCGCTGGATAAGGCCGCCGCGAGTTCGCCCGACGCCCTGGTGGCCCTGGCCGACAGCGGCCACGCCGATGCTCAGGCCTATGCCGGCCTGCTGTTCGTCGTGGGGCGGGGCAAGATCCCGGCCGACCCGCCGCGCGGCTGCGCCTATGCCGCCAAGGCCGCCGAGCAGCGTCCGGACGCCATGCACCTGCGCGCCCGGTGCCTGCAGTACGGCCTGGCGGGCGGCGCGCCCGACCTCGAAGGGGCCAAGGCCGCCTACGGCCGCGCCATCCAGATGGGCTACGCCAAGTCCAAATGCGGTCTGGGCCAGATGCTGATGGGCGACACCGCCACGGTCGATCGCGGCGTGTCCCTGTGCAAGGAGGCCGCCCGCACCGGCGACGCCGACGCCCAGCTGGCTCTCGGCTCGGCCTATCTGACCGGCGCCGTCGTGGCCCGCGACCCGGCCGAGGCGCGCAAGTGGTACGAGATGGCCGCCAAGCAGAACCCGCTGATGGCCGCGCGCAAGCTGGGCCAACTCTACGCCAGCGGCGAGGGCGGCAAGCAGGACGCCAAGAAGGCGCTGGAGCTGTGGGGCCAGGCCGAGCAGGCCGGCGACCAGGCGGTCTGCATCCTGGTGGCCGACCAGCTGTTCTCCGACATCACCGGCGGCCGCAAGCCGGGACCGGGCACTTACGCCTTCAAGGGCGGCATACCGATGGCCGATATCGAAGTCGTCGAGATGTGGTACCAGGCGGCGCTGGAGCGCGACCCCCGGCCCGAGGTGAAGACCCGCTCCGAGTACGCGCTGAAGGTGCTCCAGAGCTTCAAGACCGCGAACGTCTCGGTGACGAAGAAGAGGACGAAGTAGGGGGCTTAAGCCGCCGCCTTCGCCCGCGCCGCCGCCTTTGCCTTGGAGAATTCCATCACCCCGTCGTCAACCTTGCCGTAGCGCAAGGCCACCAGGTCCAGGGCGTAGTTCTGATGCACCTTCCACGGCGTTTTGGCGCCTTGCCTGGGCAGGATGGCCAGGGCGCGCTGGACGTAGCCCGACGAGAAGTCCAGCCACGGCTCGATCTCCAGCTCGCCCTCGGGCAGGCGCGGGGTGCAGATCTGGGCGCCCGTGCGATCCATGTAGTTCAGCAGCCGGCAGACATATTCGGCCGTCAGGTCGGCCTTCAGGGTCCAGCTGGCGTTGGTGTAGCCGAAGGTCGAGGCCAGGTTCGGCACGTCGCTGAACATCATGCCCTTGTAGCTGGTGGTCTCGTGCGGGGCGATCTTCCGGCCGTCGATGACCATCTCCATCTCGCCCAGCAGCTGCATGCGCAGGCCCGTCGCGGTGACGATGACGTCGGCGTCCAGGGTCTTGCCCGACTTCAGTAGGACGCCCGTCTCTGTGAAGGTCTCGATCTGGTCGGTGACAACCGACGAGGCGCCGGTCTTCAGGGAGTCGAACAGGTCGGCGTCCGGCACCAGGCATAGGCGCTGGTCCCAGGGATTGTAGCGCGGCGTGAAGTGGGTCTCGATGTCGTAGTCAGGGCCGAGATGGTCTCGCACCAGGCCCAGCAGACGCTCCTTGGTCTTCTCGGGCTTCTTGCGGGCGATGTTGAAGAACAGCATCTGCATCAGCACGTTCTTCCACCGCGTGATGCCGTAGGCCGTCATGGCCGGCATCTTGGCGCGCAGCCAGTTGGCGACGCCGTCCTCGGCCGGGCGCGAGACCACATAGGTCGGCGAGCGCTGCAGCATGGTCACGTGGCCGGCGGTCTTGGCCATTTCCGGCACAAGGGTCACGGCCGTGGCGCCCGAGCCGATCACGACCACCTTCTTGCCGGCGTAGTCTAGGTTTTCCGGCCAGTGCTGAGGATGGACCAGCTGGCCCTGGAAGCGTTCGACGCCCGGGAAGTCGGGCGTATAGCCGGCGTCGTAATTGTAGTAGCCGCTGCACATCGACAGGAACCCGCAGGTGACCTTGACGGTCTTGCCCTCATGCTCGGCCTCGACGGTCCAGGTGGCGGTCTCCGACGACCAGCTGGCGCGCTTGACCTTGTGGCCGTGGCGGATGTTCGGGGTGATGCCGTTCTCGTCGGCGGTCTCGCGCACGTATCTCAAGATCGACGGACCGTCGGCGATGGCCTTGGCCTCACGCCACGGCTTGAAGGCGTAGCCCAGGGTGTACATGTCGCTGTCGGACCGGATGCCCGGATAGCGGAACAGGTCCCAGGTGCCGCCGATGGCGTCGCGCGCCTCGAGGATGGCGTAGGTCTTCTTCGGACAGTCGCGCTTGAGGTGATAGGCCGCGCCGATGCCCGACAGCCCGGCGCCTACGATCAATACGTCGAAATGCTCGATGGCCATACCGTTTCCACCCTCGCGCCCGGTCCGGCTCATCCGGACGCTCGTAGTATGTGAACGCTGTTCACCAACAAACGACCGTTTAGCCGTTACGTCAACTGCGACATCGAACCTCGGTACGGCGCCGCCGGCTAGCTCGGAGGGGACGGCGCGGCGCTTTTCGTTGCAAACAGGTGTTCGACCCGCGTATGCGCTCAAGTCATGTCCTTGCGCGACTTCGGCGTGCTGGTCCTGGTCTGCCTGGTCTGGGCCTGCAACAACATCATCTCCAAGATCGTGGTCGCCCACTGGGGCGTGCCGCCGCTGTTCTACGCGGCGGTGCGGTTCACGATCGTTGCGGCGGTGACCCTGCCTTGGCTGTTGCCCGCGCCGCGTCCCACCTGGCGGATCGTGGTGGTGGGTCTCTTGATGGGGGCGGGGAACTTCGCTCTGCTGTTCATGGGCTTCAAGACCGCCTCGCCCTCGGCCTCGGCGGTGGTGATCCAGTTGGGCGTGCCGTTCACGACCCTGCTGTCGATGTTGATGTTGGGCGAGAAGGTGCGCTGGAAGCGGGGCGTGGGCATCGCCCTGACTCTGACCGGGGCGGTGGTGGTGATGTGGAATCCGCACGGTCTGCAGTTGTCGCCGGGCCTGTGGTTCATCGTCGCCTCGGCCTTCACCGGCTCGCTGGGCGCGGTGATGATGAAGCAGATCGAGGGCGCGAAGCCGTTACAGTTCCAGGCCTGGGTCGGCGCGACCTCGATCCTGCCCCTGGGGCTGATGAGCCTGCTGACCGAGCCCGGCGCCTTGGATCTGGCGGGGAAGGCCGGCTGGCCGTTCCTGGCGGCCCTGCTGTTCTCGGCGCTGGTTGTCTCGGTGCTGGGCCACACCGCCTACTACGGCCTGATCGGACGTCATGACGCTAACCTCGTCGCGCCGCTGACCCTGATGACCCCGTTGATGACCATTGGCCTGGGCGTCCTGATCACGCACGATCATTTCGACGCCCGGATGGGAATCGGCACGCTGCTCGCGCTAATGGGTGTGCTGATCATCGCCCTGCGGAAGAACCAGGTGATGCCGCTGCTGATGCTGACGAGGAACCGGTCCCAATGATGTTCATCGACGCGCCGTCGCCGAACTTCGACGCGCGCAAGGCCGTGCCCGACTGTGTCATCCTGCACTACACCGGCATGGAGACCGGCGAGGCGGCCCTGGCCCGCCTGTGCGATCCGGAGGCCAAGGTGTCGGCCCACTACCTGGTCGAGGAAGACGGCCGCGTCTTCCTCCTGGTGCCCGAGGAGCGCCGCGCCTGGCACGCCGGCGCCGCCTTCTGGAAAGGCGTCAAGGACATCAACTCAGCCTCGATCGGCATCGAGATCGTCAATCCGGGCCACGAGTTCGGCTACCGTCCGTTCCCCGACGCCCAGATCGCCGCCGTCATCAACCTGCTGGCCGACATCCGCTCGCGCTGGACCATCGACGACGATCGCATCCTGGGCCATTCCGACATCGCCCCCGGCCGCAAGATCGACCCGGGCGAGCTGTTCCCCTGGAAGCGCCTGGCCGAGGCCGGCCACGGCCTCTGGGTCGAGCCGCCGCCGTCGCCCGGCGCGCCGCTGGGCCGGGGCGAAGAGGGGACCGGCGTCTTCGCCCTCCAGGCCGGCCTGACCCGCCTGGGCTACAACTGCGCGCCCTCGGGTCAGTACGACGAGTGGACCGAGACGGTCGTGGCCGCCTTCCAGCGACACTGGCTGCAGACTCGCTTCGACGGCATCGCCGACGGCGAGACCCGCGCGCGCCTGGTGGCTCTGCTGCGGGCGGCGGGCTGATGCATCCGGCGAATGCGTTCCGCGTCGAAGACCGCGAAGCCTTGCTGACCTTCGTGCGTGAGCACGCGTTCGTGACCTTGGCGGCGGCCGTCGGCGGCCTGCCGCTCGTCGCCCAAGCCCCGGTCGTCGTGCGCGAGCTCGACTTCGGCGAGGTGGCGCTGGACTTCCACCTGTCGCGCGCCAACGCCTTGGCGATGCACCTGGTCCAGGGCTTCCGCGCCGTGGCCCTGGCGACCGGTCCGCATGCCTATGTCAGCCCTGACTGGTATGGAACGAACGACCAGGTGCCGACCTGGAACTACGTCTCCGTCGAAGCCGGGGGCGTGGTCGCCCCGCTCAGCGACGCCGAAACCCTGGCCCTGCTCGACGACCTCTCGGCCCAGGAAGAGGCGCGGCTTCTGCCCAAGAAGCCCTGGACGCGGGACAAGATGACCACCGCCCGCTTTGAAGGTCTGATCCGCGGCATCGTCGGCTGCCGCCTAACGGTCGAGCGCCTGGAAGGCACGTTCAAGCTGGGCCAGAACAAGACCGCCGCCGAGCGTGCGGGCGTGATCGCGGCGCTGGGCGACGATCCGGTGGCGGAGCTGATGGGCAAGCTGAACGCTTGACCCCGCGCCTCGCGAGCGTCACTTAGGCTCCGGACCAGATGGTCGGACGGTCGCGGCGCTCTCGCAGCGTCGAGGAAAGTCCGGGCTCCACGGTGACAAGGCGGCGGGTAACGCCCGCCGGGAGCGATCCCAGGGATAGCGCCACAGAAAGCAAACCTCCTCCCCACGGGGCGGGAAGGGTGAAAGGGTGGGGTAAGAGCCCACCGCGGACCTGGCAACAGGGACGGCATGGCAAGCCCCGCCTGGAGCAAGACCGAATAGGGACCCCGCGTCGGCCTCGCGTCGGATAGGCCGTCACTGGCTGAGAGGGTCCGGGTAGGTCGCGAGAACCGTCCAGCAATGGGCGGTCCAGAGGAATGGCCGTCTCGCATCTTCGGATGTCAGACAGAACCCGGCTTACAGACCGTCTGGTCCATTCGCCCTCCCGGTGCGGGAGGGCGCGCGAAAATGGGATCGAGCCCCACTTTTCTCCGCATCGACCATAGCTGAGCCGCCCGATCCTTGTCCCGCAAGGCGCTGGACAGAGTCTAGCCGCGCTAATTCTTAACAAGTTCCATGTATGTTCTGTGGATAGATTTTGTGGGTCTGTGAAAGACTCCCACAACACCTTGGTTTTGACGGCTAAACGGCCGCTAGTGTCATTGTGTCCCAATCAATCCCATGTTAACCCATCTTCCGCCGGAGCGATCGTGGCAGGGCGTCCGGCGGCGGGCTTAACCAGGGGTAGTGGGGTGTTCCTCTCGACGTTCGAGAAGCAGTTGGACAGCAAGCGGCGCATCGTCGTGCCGCAGGACTTCCGTGCCGCGCTCTCGGGCCCCTTCGACGGCGTCTTCTGCTTCCCCTCCATCGAGGCTGACTGCCTGGAAGCCGGCGGCAAGAGCCTGTTCGACCGTTACCAGGGCGTGATCGACGAGCTGCCGTTCGGCGATCCGCTGCGCTCGGCGCTGGAGACCAGCGTCCTGGGCGGCATGGCGCGGCTGTCGTTCGACACCGCCGGCCGCATCACCTTGCCCGACACCCTGTGCGAGATGTTCGGCCTGACCGACTGGGTGGCGGTGGTTGGCCTAGGCGAGCGGTTCCAGATCTGGTCGCGCGAGGCTTTCCAAGCTCACCGCGCCTCCCAGCGCGAACTGGCCCGCGAGGGCCTGGCCGCGATGCGCGCCCAGCAGCGGGTCGCCAAGATCGGGGGCGCGGCGTGAGTGACCTCGACGCTCAGGTGGCCGACGGCGCGCCGCACCTCTCGGTCCTGCTGGGCGAGGTGATCGAGGCCCTGGCCTCGGGCCCCGGCGACACGATCGTGGACGGCACCTTCGGAGCCGGCGGCTACACCCGCGCCATCCTGGCGACGGGCGCTTCGGTCATCGCCTTCGACCGCGATCCCAGCGTCCAGAGGTTCGCCGGACCGATTAAGGCTTCGTTCAGCGCGACGGATGGTCGCTTTCGGCTGATTCAGGACCGCTTTTCGCAAATCACGGCGTATCTGGATGACGCGTCGGTCGACGGCGTCACCCTGGATCTCGGCGTTTCCTCCATGCAGCTCGACGAGGCTGAGCGCGGCTTTTCGTTCATGCGCGACGGTCCCCTGGACATGCGCATGGGCGCGGACGGTCCCACGGCCGCCGACCTGGTCAACACGCTGGACCAGACCGAACTGGCCCGTATCCTCTACGTCTACGGCGAGGAGCACGCCTCGCGCCGCATCGCCAGCTTCATCGTCAAGCGCCGGGCCGAGCAGCCGTTCAGCCGCACCCTGGACCTAGCCGCGGTGATCGAGCGCGCCCTGGGCGGCCGCAAGGGAGCCAAGGTCCATCCCGCCACCCGTTCGTTCCAGGGGCTGCGCATCGCGGTCAACGCCGAGCTTGAGGAACTGGAAGCCGGCCTGCTGGCCGCCGAGCGCGTTCTGAAGCCGGGCGGCCGCTTGGCGGTGGTCACCTTCCACTCGCTGGAAGACCGTATCGTGAAAAATTTCCTGACCGAACGGGCCGGCAAGGCGCCGGGGGGGTCGCGCCACGCGCCCCCGGTCGAGAAGGGCGCTCCGGCCAGCTTCCAGCTGACTTCTTCCAAGGCCATCGCGCCGGGCGAGGCCGAACTGGCCGTCAATCCGCGCGCCCGCTCGTCCAAGCTGCGCGCCGCCGTGCGCACGACGGCTCCGGTCTGGAGCGTGGCATGAGCCTCTCCAGCATCTTCGACCGCCGCGTGCGGGGCTTCCGGGTGGTGGAGGTGGTCTGCCTGACCATCCTCCTGGTTCTGGTGCTGGGCGTCTATCTGGCCAAGACCTTCGCCGGTCGCGAGCGGGCCGAGATCGCCTCGGTCGAGCAGCAGATCGAGGACGAGAAGATCCGCGTCCGCCTGCTCAAGGCCGAGGTCGCCTATCTGGAACAGCCGCGCCGCATCGAGATGATGGCCCAGCAGCTGGGCTTGGCGCCGATCAGCCCCGAGCACGAGACCACCGAGGACGCTCTGATCGACGTGGCGCGCCACGCCCCGGTCGCCCACGCCCCGGCTTCGCCGACGGCGGCGGCCAACGACGAAGCCGCGGCCTCCGAGGCGCCGGAGTCGTCGGCCGACGACTATCCGGCGCCGGAGCAGGCGGGGCAGCCCGCCGGCCAGCCCTCCGGGGAGGGGCCGCGATGAGCTTGGCTAATCTCGCCCCCGGCGGTGCGCCCGCGGCCTGGCGCTGGCTGATCGAACGGGTCTGGCGGCTGGAGCACGCCTTCGAGCGCTCGCGCGCCGCCGCCAGACCCGAAGACGACACCCGCATCCGCATCTTCTTCGTCATGGCCATCTTCGGCCTGGCCTTCACCGTTCTAGCCCTGGGCGCGACCTGGGCGGCGGTGTTCTCGAAGGTCGGCGGCAACGGCTACCTGGCCTCGACCGATGGGGCGCGCGGCGATCTGGTCGACCGCAACGGCCAACTGCTGGCCGTCGACCTGACCCACTACGCGCTCTACATCAATCCCAAGGACGTCTGGGACGCCAAGGCTACGCGCCAGGCTCTGCACAAGGCCTTGCCGCAGGTCCCGCTCGAGCGCCTGGACAAGGCGGTGTTCTCGGACCGCCGCGGCTTCGTGGTCGGCGGCATGACCCCGGCCGAGAAGGACGCGATCTTCGACCTGGGCCTGCCGGGCGTGGAGTTCGAGGAGCAGGCCGCCCGGGTCTATCCACTGGGCGCCAGCGCCGCCCACTTCATCGGCTTCGTCGACAAGGGGGGCAAAGGCCTATCCGGCGCCGAGAAGGCCCTGGACAAGTCGGTGCGCGAGGCCGCCGCCAAGGGGCCGGACGGCGCGATCCCGCTGTCGATCGACCTGCGCGTCCAGGCCGCTCTGGAGGATGAGGTCCGCAAGGCCGCCATCGAGTTCCAGGCCAAGGACGCCGTCGGCATCGTCACCAACGTCCACACCGGCGAGATCCTGGGTCTGGTCAGCTTCCCCGACTACGACCCCAACCAGCTGAACCAGGCGTCCAGCGAGCAGATGACCAACCACGCCGCGGCGACGGTCTACGAGATGGGTTCGACCTTCAAAGCGTTCACCGTGGCCATCGGCCTGGACACCGGAGCGGCGACCCCGGCCTCGACCTTCGACGCCCGCGAGCCGTTCAAGCTGGGCTACCGGACGATCCACGACTTCCACGCGGCCAAGAAGATCCTGACCTTGGTCGAGGTTTTCCAGCACTCGTCCAACATCGGCACCGCCATCCTGGCCGAGCGGATCGGCGGCGAGCGCCTGAGCCGCTACTTCACCGCCCTAGGCCTGACCAAGCCGGCCAAGGTGGAGCTGCTGGAGTCGGCCCGGCCGTTGACGCCGAAGAAGTGGGACGACGACGCGGTGGCCTCCACCTCGTTCGGCCACGGCATCAACGTCTCGCCGCTGGCCCTGGCCCAGGCCATGGGCGCGCTGCTGAACGGCGGCACGCTGCAGCCCCTGACCATCCACAAGATGCCGCAGGGCGTGCGTCCGGAAGGTCCGCGCGCGGTGTCGGAGGAGACCTCGCAGGAGATGCTGCGGATCATGCGCGCCAACGTCACCGGCGGCAGCGGCAAGTCGGCCAACATCCCGGGCCTGTCGGTGGGCGGTAAGACCGGCACTGGCGAGAAGTACGATCCGGCCATTCGGGGCTATAACCACCAGCGCCAGGTCTCGTCGTTCGCCGCCGTCTTCCCGACGGAAGGTCCGATCGAGGCCGACCGTTATTTCGTGCTGGTGCTGCTGGACGAACCCAAGGGCAACGCTAGAACGCATGGCTTCTCGACCGGCGGCTGGGTGTCGGCGCCGGCCGCGGGCCGCGTGATCGACCGCATCGCGCCGTTCCTGGGCGTCAAGCGCCAGAGCGACATCTTCACCGTGGCCAACCAGCAGCCGCAAGCCGCTTCGGAGGCGGGACTTTGAGCAAGACCCTTTCACAGATCCTGAACCGGCCGTGCGACGTCGATCCAGTGATCACCGGGGTCACCGCCGACAGCCGCAAGGTGCGTGAAGGGTTCCTGTTCGCGGCCCTGCCGGGCAGCAAGGTCGACGGGCGGGACTTCATCCCGGGCGCGATCGCCTCAGGCGCGGTCGCCGTGCTGGCCCCGGACGACGTGACGGGCCTGTCGGTTCCCGTGATCCACGCCGGCGACCTGCGCCGCGCCTACGCCCTGGCCGCCGCCCAGTTCTGGGCGGAGCAGCCGGAGACTTGCATCGCGGTGACCGGCACCAACGGCAAGACCTCGGTCGCCGGTTTCACCCGCCAGATCTACGCCCGATTGGGCCGCAAGGCCGCCAGCATGGGCACCCTGGGCGTGGTGGTCAGCGAGGCGGGCAAGCCCGACCTGCAACTGACCCCGCCGGGCCTGACCACGCCCGACGCCGCCGACGTCGCCGAGATGATGGCCAAGCTGGCGCAGATGGGCGTCACCCACCTGGCGGTCGAGGCCTCGTCGCACGGCATCGACCAGCGCCGTCTGGACGGCGTGCGCCTGGCCGCCGCCGGCTTCACCAACTTCACCCAGGACCATCTGGACTACCACGGCACCATGGGCTGCTACCGCGCGGCCAAGCTGCGGCTGTTCGAGACCCTGCTGCCGCGTGGCCGCACCGCCGTGCTCAACGCCGACAGCGACGCCTTCCCGGCCTTCGCCTCGACCGCCGTCACCCCGGGCCAGACCATCCTGTCGGTCGGCTACGAAGGGCAGGGGCTGAAGCTGGTCGAGCGCACCCCGGTGCCCCAGGGCCAGCGCCTGAAGATCGCCGCCGGCGAGCGGGTGTTCGACATCCTGCTGCCGCTGGCCGGCGACTTTCAGGCCTCGAACGTGTTGGTCGCGGCGGGCCTGGTCCTGTCCACCGGCGAGGACCTGGACGCCACCATCGCGGCCCTGGAGCACCTGGAAGGCGCGGCCGGCCGGCTGCAGCGCGTCGGAACCGGCGCCAAGGGCGGCGAGGCCTATGTCGATTACGCGCATACCCCCGACGGTCTGGAGACAGTGCTGGCGGCTCTACGACCCCACACTCGCGGCAAGCTGATCGTGGTGTTCGGGGCCGGCGGCGACCGCGACCGGGGCAAGCGTCCGCTGATGGGCGAGATCGCCGCGCGCCTCGCCGACGTGGCCATCGTCACCGACGACAATCCCCGCTCCGAAGAGCCGGCCTCGATCCGCGCCGCCATCCTGGCCGCCGCGCCGGGCGCCAAGGAGTACGGCGATCGCCGCGAGGCCATCCGGGCCGGCGCGGCCTTGCTGGCCGACGGCGACGTTCTGGTGGTGGCCGGCAAGGGCCACGAGCAGGGCCAACTGGTGGCCGGCGTCGTGCATCCGTTCGACGACGTGACCGAGACCGCTCAGGCGCTGGAGCTGGCTCATGTCTAACGCGCTCTGGACCGCCGACGAGATCGCCGCCGCCACGGGCGGCCAGGTGCTGGGCGAGTTCGAGGCCACCGGCGTCTCGATCGACAGCCGCAGCATCGAGCCGGGCGACCTGTTCGTGGCGCTCACCGGCGTCCGCGACGGCCACGAGTTCGTCGTCCAGGCCGCCGACAAGGGCGCGGCCGGGGCGCTGATCTCCAAGCCCGTCGCCGTTCCCGCCGTGCTGGTCGAGGACACCTTCCGGGGGCTGGAGCGCCTGGGCGTCGCCGCCCGCGAGCGCGCGCCTCAGACCCGTCGCGGGGCCGTGACCGGCTCGGTCGGCAAGACCAGTGTCACTCGCGCCGTCGAGGCGGGCCTGCGCCGGGCGGGCAAGGCTCACGCCTCGGTCAAGTCGTACAACAACCACATCGGCGTACCCCTGACCCTGGCCCGCATGCCGCGCGACACCCAGCGGGCGGTGTTCGAGGTCGGCATGAATCACGCCGACGAGATCGTGCCGCTGTCGAACTTCATCCGGCCGCACGCGGTGGCGATCACCACCGTCGGTCCCGTCCACCTGGAGAACTTCGCCGACGGCGAGGAGGGCGTGGCCCGGGCCAAGGCCGAGATCTTCGCCGGCCTGGAGCCCAACGGGGTGGCGGTGCTGAACGCCGACAATCCCTGGTTCCCGCTGCTGAAGGCCGAGGCCGAGAAGGCCGGCGCCCAGGTCTGGAGCTTCGGCACGGGCGAGGGCGTCACCGCTCAGCTGACCGTGTTCGCCGCCGGCGCGCACGGCGCCCAGATCACCGCCGTCATCCATGGCGAGACGATCCACTTCCCGATCCTGCAGACCGGCGTGCATTGGGGCCTGAACAGCCTGTGCGTCCTGCTGATGCTGGAGGCCCTGGACGTCGACCGCGAGACCGCCCTGGCGGCCCTGGCCGAGTTCGAGCCGATCGAGGGCCGCGGCGCCGAGCGGACGATCCACGTGCCCGGCGGGACTTTCACCCTGGTCGACGAGAGCTACAACGCCAACCCGGTCTCGATGCAGGCGGCCCTGGCCACCCTGGGCGCGCGCAAGGTGGCCGGCCGGCGAATCGTGGCCCTGACCGACATGCTGGAGCTGGGGCCGCAGAGCGCCCGCTTCCACGGCGACCTGGCCACGCCGATCGCCGCCGCCGACATCGATCTGGTGTTTTGCGCCGGTCCGTTAATGAAATCTTTATGGGAAGCGCTTCCGCCGACTCGGCGAGGCGCGTACGCCCAGAGCGCCGCAGAGCTTGCGCCCCAGGTCGCCTCGGCGATGCGGGCGGGGGACGTGGTGATGGTGAAGGGATCGAACGGATCCAAGGCTGGGGCCGTGGCCGCCGCCTTGGGCGCGCTCGACCTGGCAGGACAGGGCTGATGCTGTATTTCCTCTACGATTGGCTCTCGCGCGGCGGGCATGAGCACATCCCGGTGCTCAACCTGCTGAAATACCTGACCTTTCGGACCGGCATGTCGATGCTGGTGGCCTATCTTGTCGCCGTGGCCATGGGCTCGCGCTTCATCCGCTGGATGAAGGCCAAGCAGGGCAAGGGCCAGCCCATCCGCACCGACGGCATCGCCCGCCACGTCACCGAGAAGGCCGGCACGCCCACCATGGGCGGCTTCATGATCCTGGCCGGCCTGTTCGTCGGCTCGCTGCTGTTCGCCGACCTGAAGAATGTCCACGTCTGGGTGGTGCTGGGCATCACCGCCGCCTTCGGCGTGCTGGGCTTCATGGACGACTACGCCAAGGTCACCAAGCAGACGACCGCCGGCCTCTCCAGCGGCCAAAAGCTGATCGCCCAGTTCGTGGTCTCGATCCTGGCGGCCGTGGTGCTGATCATCTTCGCGCCCAAGTCGCCGTCGACGGCGGGCCTGGAGACCTCGGTGGTCTTCCCCATCCTGAAGAACCTGGTGATCAATCTGGGCTGGTTCTACGTGGCCTTCGCCGCGGTCACGATCGCCGGCTTCTCCAACGCCGTGAACCTGACCGACGGCCTGGACGGCCTGGCCATCGTGCCGGTGATGTTCGCCGCCTCGACCTTCGGCCTGATCGCTTATCTGGTCGGCAACGTGAAGTTCGCCGACTATCTGAACCTGCACTACGTGCCCAGCGTCGGCGAGCTGGCCGTGGTGTGCGGCGCGATCATCGGCGGGGGCATGGGCTTCCTCTGGTACAACGCCCCGCCGGCCAAGATCTTCATGGGCGACACCGGCTCCCTGGCCCTGGGCGGGGCCCTGGGCGCGATCGCGGTCTGCGCCAAGCACGAGATCGTCCTGGGCGTTGTCGGCGGCCTGTTCGTCGCCGAGGCGCTGAGCGTGATGATCCAGGTCGCCTACTTCAAGAAGACCGGCAAGCGGGTCTTCCTGATGGCGCCGATCCACCACCATTTCGAGAAGCTCGGCTGGGCCGAGAGCACCGTCGTGGTCCGCTTCTGGATCGTGTCGATGATGCTCAGCTTCGTCGGCCTCGCCACCCTGAAGCTGAGATAGGAGAGGGCGCGCCATGATCCCGGTCCGCGGTTTCGAGGGCAAGACCGTCGCCGTGTTCGGCCTAGGCCGGACGGGGCTGACGGCCGCGCGCGCGCTGATCGCCGGCGGGGCCAAGGTGGCGCTGTGGGACGAGAAGCAGGCCAGCCGCGAGGCCGCCGTGGCCGAGGGTCTGAACGTCGTCGATCTGACCACGGCCGACTGGAGCCAGTTCGCCGCCCTGATGCTGTCGCCGGGCGTGCCCCTAACGCATCCCAAACCGCACTGGACGGTGACCAAGGCCAAGGCGGCCGGGGTCGAGGTGCTGGGCGACATCGAGCTGTTCGCCCGCACGGTGAACGCCGCGCCCGAGCACAAGAAGCCCAAGATCGTCGCCATCACCGGCACCAACGGCAAGTCGACCACCACGGCCCTGATCGGCCATGTCTGCCGTCAGGCCGGCCGCGACACCCGCGTGGGCGGCAACATCGGCGAGGGCGTACTGGGCCTGGAGGACATGCACGGCGGCGCGGTCTATGTGCTGGAGCTGTCCTCGTACCAGCTGGACCTGACATCGAGCCTCAAGCCCGACGCCGTGGTGCTGCTCAACATCTCGCCCGACCATCTGGATCGTCACGGGGGCATGGACGGCTACATCGCCGCCAAGCGCCGGATCTTCCTGAACCAGGGCAAGGGCGACACCGCGATCATCGGGGTGGACGATCCGTGGTGCCAGCAGATCTGCACCGAGATCACCGCCGCCAACCGCCGCACCATCTGGCCGATCAGCGCCGGCAAGGCCATGGGCCGGGGCGTCTACGCCCTGCAGGGCGTGCTGTACGACGCCACGGGCGAGCGCGTGACCGAGATGGTCGACCTGCTGCGCGCCCGCAGCCTGCCGGGCCGTCACAACTGGCAGAACGCCGCGGCCGCCTACGCCGCCGCCCGCGCCCTGGGCATCTCGCCCCAGCAGGCGGTCGACGGCCTGATGAGCTTCCCGGGACTGGCGCACCGGATGGAGACGGTCGGCAAGATCGGCAAGATCCGCTTCGTCAACGACAGCAAGGCCACCAACGCCGACGCCGCCCGCCAGGCGATGTCGTCCTATCCCAGGTTCTACTGGATCGCCGGCGGCGTGCCCAAGGCGGGCGGCATCGACGACCTGGTCGACCTGTTCCCGCGCGTGGCCGGCGCCTACCTGATCGGCCAGGCCGCCGAGGACTTCGGCAAGACGCTGGAGGGCAAGGCCCCGGTGCGCCAGTGCGGTGACATCGAGACCGCCGTCGCCGCCGCCTATGCCGACGCCGCGGCCTCGGGCGAGGAGGCCATCGTCCTGCTCTCGCCGGCCTGCGCCTCGTTCGACCAGTTCGCCGACTTCGAGCAGCGGGGCGAAGCTTTCCGCGCGGCGGTCAACGGCCTGAGCAAGGCGCCGAGTGCAAAGAGGGCCTGATGCTTTGGGGGCGATCCCTTGCCCCCTCCGCGCCTTCGGCGCTCCTCCCCCATAGGGGGAAGAGCTACGCGCTTCTAGCTCAGCCCCCTATGGGAGCGGTCAGGTGGGGGCAAGTGGGAGTCCATTCGCCGCATCCACCCTAAGCTCAACAACAACACTCGCTTAACCCTAAACTCCGACCCTCCGGCCATGACGTTCCAGACCACCCACGCCTTCGCCCGCACCGACCGTTCGCGGCTCGGCGTCTGGTGGTGGACGACCGATCGCTGGCTGCTCGGGGCCACGGCGATCCTGGTCACCGTGGGCGTGCTGCTGTCGTTCGCCTCGAGCCCGGCGGCGGCCGCCCGGATCGGCATCGACGACCAGTTCCACTTCGCGGTCCGCCAATGCATCTTCGGCGCGGGTGCGGCCCTGATCGTGCTGTCGGTGTCGATGCTGAGCCCCAAGGGCATCCGGCGATCGGCCTTCTTCATCTACCTCGTCGCCATCGGGGTCATGGCGGCTCTGCCGTTCATCGGCCACAGCGCCAAGGGTGCGGCCCGCTGGCTGCTGATCGGCGGTTTCACCTTCCAGCCCTCGGAATTCATGAAGCCGGCCCTGATCGTGCTAGTCTCGTGGATGTTCGCCGAGGGGCAGAAGGGCGAGGGCGTGCCCGGCGTCTCGATCGCCTTCGCCCTCTATTTCATCGCCGTGGCCCTGCTGCTCGTCCAGCCGGACGTCGGCCAGACCGTGCTGATCACCATCGCCTTCGGGGCCGCCTTCTGGATGGCCGGGGTGCCGATCTCGTGGATCATGGGCCTGGGCGCGGTGGCCGTCGGCGGTCTGATGTCGACCTACTTCCTGTTCGACCACGTCCACGCCCGGGTGCAGAAGTTCCTCAGCCCCGACCAGGCCGACACCCACCAAATCACTCGCGCCGCCGAAGCGATCCACGCGGGCGGCCTGTTCGGGCGGGGGCCGGGCGAAGGCGTGATGAAGCGCCACGTGCCCGACCTGCACACCGACTTCATCTACTCGGTCGCGGCCGAGGAATATGGCCTGGTCTTCTCCCTGGCCCTGATCACCCTGTTCGCCTTCATCGTGGTGCGCGGCCTGTACCGCGCCATGAAGCTGACCGACACCTTCGAGCAGGTGGCCGCCTCGGGTCTGTTCGTGCTGGTCGGCCAGCAGGCCTTCATCAACGTGGCCGTGAACCTGAACATGATCCCCACCAAGGGCATGACCTTGCCCTTCATCAGCTACGGCGGCTCGTCGATGCTGGCGATGGGCCTGACCCTGGGCATGGCCCTGGCGTTGACGCGCAAGCGTCCGGGGGCCTATGGCGGGGCGGGAGAGTTCGATCAGGCGGGGGCCCTGGGGTAGCTCTCCAAGAGGAGAGCCGCCTTGACCGTCATTCGCTCGCGTATCGGAGCCGTTTCACGATGACCAAGCTGGCTGTCGTCGCCGCCGGAGGCACCGGCGGGCATCTGTTTCCCGCCCAGGCCCTGGCTGAGACCCTCGCCGCGCGCGGCTGGCGCATCGTGTTGGCCACCGACGAGCGTGGCGCGCTGTACGCCGACAAGTTTCCGGCCGAGGAACGCCTGGCCCTTTCCGCCGCCACCGCCAAGGCCGGCGATCCGATCGGCATGGCCAGGGCCGGCTTGGTGGTCTGGCAGGGCATGAATGAGGCCAAGGCCGCCTTCAAGCGTCTGGACCCGGCCGTGGTCGTGGGCTTCGGCGGCTATCCCGCCCTCCCGGCCCTGCTGGGCGCCCTGGGGCAGAAACGCCCGACGGTGATCCACGAGCAGAACGCGGTGCTGGGCCGCGTGAACCGCTTCCTGGCCCCCAGGGTCAGGGAAGTGGCCTGCGCCTTCCCGACCCTTGAGATGGCCAAGCCCACCGTGAAGGCCCGCGCCCACGTGGTGGGCAATCCCGTTCGCCCGCCGATCCGCGAGCTCTACGACGTGCCGTACCTGCCGCCGCAAGTGCAGCTGCGCATCCTGGTCACCGGCGGCAGCCAGGGCGCGCGCCTGCTGTCTGAGCTGATCCCCGAGGCCGTGGCCAAGCTGCCCGAGGATCTGCGCTCGCGCCTGAAGGTGTTCCAGCAGGCCCGGGCCGAGAGCATGGAAGGCGCCCGCAAGACCTATCGCAACGCCATGGTCGACTGCGAAGTCGCGCCGTTCTTCCGCGACATGGCCGGCTATCTGCGCCAGGCCCACCTGGTGATCGGCCGCTCGGGCGCCTCGACCTGCACCGAGCTGGCCGTGGCCGGCCGCCCGTCGATCCTGGTGCCGCTGAAGATCGCCGCCGACGACCACCAGCGATTCAACGCCAAGCAACTGGAAGAAGCCGGCGCCGCCGCCGTCTGCCTGGAAGACGAACTGACCGTCGACGCCATGGCCGGCGCCCTGAACGCCCTGCTCAAGGATCCCGAACGCCTGGCCCGCATGGCCGCCGGGGCGCGGAAGGTGGCCGTGCCAGATGCGGCCGAGAAGTTGGCCGACCTGGTGGAGAAGACGGCGCGGTAGACGCTACCGCCCCTCTGCGCCCAACTGGCGAAGGAAGCTGCGGTAGTCGGTGCGCACGAACTCCTCGACCAGCCGGCCCTGATCATCGAACCGGAAGATGTTGATCAGGTCCCAGGTGACGCGTGCGCCATTGGGCGATAGCGGGCCGGCGGGCGACATCGTGAACTCGCGGACGAACGTGCCCTCGATCCAGGTCTGGCAAGCCGCGACGTTACCTTCGACGACTATGATCCCCCGCCGGATCGTCCGGTCGTCGAACGCGGCGCGGATCGCGGCGAAATAGGCGTTGAGGCCCGCATAGTCGGACTCGAAGCCGTCGGGACCGTGGAAGCGGAAGGCTTCAGTATCGAAATAGCTGACGATCTCGTCGGGCGGTGCGCCAGCGACCTCGGCCTCGCCCGCCTTGACCAGACGCTCCACCAATTCGTCACGTGAGAGTTTCGTCGCCATGGCGGGTCGCTCCGGATCGATGCCGCTTAAGCGCGTCCGCCGCGTCGAGGTTGCGTCGCGTCACGCCTTCGCCCGCGTGAACTCCATCCGCCAGTTGGTCTCCCAGGTCTTGCCGCCGTCGGTCGAGAAGGCCTGGTCCCACTTGGCGGTGTCGCCGGTGAGCTCCGACCAGCGGAAGCGCACGGTGACCGGCGTTCCCTTGTGGGTGTCACTACCGAGGAACACGCCGGTTCCATCCTTGAAACCGCCGCGCACCGGCGGGTCGATGTTGGCGATGCGGGAGTCGATCCACCAGATCGACCACTGACGGGTCTCGGCGTTGAAAGCCCGGACACCGACGCCGCGATAGGTTCCGGCCGGCAGCTCCAGCAGATTGTCGTCGACATTGCCCAGGCCGCCCATCAGCGGCCAGTTCTCGCAGGTCCCGTTGAAGTCCTGCCATTCGGTGCTGCCGACCAGCCGGTCCTTCAGCCGGTGGTGGCGGACGTTCCAGCGCCCCACCAGGAAGGCCCAGTCATTTGGACCGCCGGTGATCCCTTTGCTTGGATCGTCGGCCCCTGGGCTCGCATCGGTGTGACCCGCGACCAGCAGGCTGGTGATCAGGCCTCCGGCGATCGTGCCGCGGCGGGTCTGGGACGGAGAGCTGGCTGTCATGGGGGCCTCTCGAGGCGTGGCGTGAGGCGCCCACGATAGAGGTCAGGTCGGATCGGACTTGGGGATGATTGCGAAAAACGCCGTGACGCTCAGGGTTCTGCGCCCGTCGCGATCAGCGGGCGGCCTAGCTTCACGGCCTCTTCGACGCTGGCCGCTACGGGGATGTTCGCATAAGGCCGCTGGCCGTCGCAGACCACCTTGGCCACCGCGTCGTCGGCGCTTCCCGCCGGGATCGCCGCCGCCGGGCGCTGGTCGCCGCTGACCGGGCCTTCCCTGCCGCCGACCCGCACGCTGGAGAAGCCAGCATGGGCGATGGTGCGCGCGTCGCAGTCGAGAACCTCATAGCGCCAGCCGCCCCAGAAGGCCTCGGTCCCGGCGGTGAAGCCTTCCTCGGTCACCTGCAGCACGCGCAGCCGGGCCGTCCGGCCGGTCCAGGCGATACCACCCATGTCCACGAAGCTGGCGAACCGGCCTACGTCGGCGAGGCGAAGCTCCATTGGAGCCTGGGCCAGGGCGGGCGAGGCGAGGGCGGTCAGGACGCAGAGCACGCCGGCCACGCTTGGCGAAACCCCAAAATCCACGACTTCTGCACGAAACATCCCGTTCCACCCCGTCCGCAAATCGTCTAATCGAGCCGGATGATCCAGCGTCGACGACCCGTCCCCTTCGAACTCGGCCCCGTGCACTTCATCGGCATCGGCGGCATCGGCATGTCCGGCATCGCCGAGATCATGATCCGCATCGGCTACACCGTGCAGGGCA
>JAGIBE010000155.1:70232-72082 GCA_017744495.1 Caulobacter sp.
ACGGCAAGACGACCACCACCTCGATGGTCGCGGCCCTGCTGGACGCCGGCGCTCTGGACCCCACCGTGGTCAACGGCGGCATCATCAACGCCTACGGCACCAACGCCAAGGTCGGCGAGGGCGACTGGATCGTGGTCGAGGCCGACGAGAGCGACGGCAGCTTCCTGAAGCTGAAGTCCACCGTGGCCATCGTCACCAACATCGACGCCGAGCATCTGGACCACTGGGGCGACTTCGACGCGGTGAAGCGCGGCTTTCAGGATTTCATCGAGAACATCCCGTTCTACGGTTTCGCGGCGGTCTGCACCGATCACCCGGAAGTCCAGGCCCTGACCTCGCGCATCGAGAACCGTCGCCTGGTCACCTACGGCACCAACCCCCAGGCCGAGGTCCGGGTCAGCAACATCCAGATGGGCCCCGACGGCGCCCAGTTCGACATCGTCGTCTCGCCCCATTCTGGCGAGCAGGTCCGCTATGACGGGCTGAAGATGCCGATGGCCGGCCACCACAACGTGCTCAACGCCACCGCCGCCGTGGCCGTGGCCCGCGAGCTGGGCGTCGACGCCGAGGCCATTCGCAAGGGCCTGGCCGGCTTCGGCGGGGTCAAGCGCCGCTTCACCACCACAGGCGTCGCCAACGGCGTCCGGATCGTGGACGACTACGGCCACCACCCGGTCGAGATCGCCGCCGTGCTGAAGGCCGCCCGCGCGGTCTCGACGGGCAAGGTCATCGCCGTGGTCCAGCCGCACCGCTTCACCCGGCTGCGCGACCTGATGACCGAGTTCAGCTCGTGCTTCAACGACGCCGACACCGTGATCGTCGCCGACGTCTACACGGCCGGCGAACAGCCGATCGAGGGCGTGGACCGCGACCACCTGGTCGAAGGCCTCAAGAAGTTCGGCCACCGCCGGGCCCTGCCGCTGGAAAGCCCCGCCGCCCTGCCGGCCCTGATCGCCCAGGAGGCCCAGGCCGGCGACCTGGTCGTGCTGCTGGGCGCGGGCGACATCACCAGCTGGGCCTACGCCCTGCCGGGCCAACTGGAAGCCCTTTCCAAGTGAAGGATGGCGAAGTGAGCTGGAAGACCTCGCTCCCCGTCGTTCGCGGCAAGCTGCTGGTCGACGAGGCCCTGGCGCCGTTCACCTGGTTCCGGGTCGGCGGTCCGGCCGACGTGGTGTTCCTGCCGGCCGACGAGCAGGACCTGTCGGACTTCCTGAAGGCCCTGGACCCGTCCGTGTCGGTGCTGGCCATCGGCGTGGGCTCCAACCTCCTGGTCCGCGACGGCGGCGTCGAGGGCGTGGTGATCCGCCTGGGCAAGGGCTTCAACACGGTCGAGCCGCTGGGCGACAACCGCATCAAGGCCGGCAGCGCCGTACCCGACGCCATCCTGGCCCGCAAGGCGGCCGACGCCGGCATCGCGGGGCTGGAGTTCTACGCCGGCATTCCCGGTACCATCGGCGGCGCGGTGATCATGAACGCCGGCTGCTATGGTTCGGAGACCGTCAACGTGGTCAGATCGGTGCGCGTCATGGACCGCGCCGGCCAATTGCGCGAGCTGTCGGTCGACGACCTGCACTACACCTATCGTCATAGCGCCCTGCAGGACGGCGACGCCGTTATCGTGCTGGACGCGATCTTTGAGGGGACCGCCGACGCGCCCGAGGCCATCAAGGCCCGCATGGCCGAGATCACCTCGCGCCGCGAGACCACCCAGCCGCTCGCGCAGTTCGACGGGCAGCTTCTTGATGGCCTCGGGCATCAGCTCGGACAGCAGGCGCGCGCCCTGGCTGCCGCCGGTGACCAGGATCTGGATCGGACCGTCGGGCGCCGGCGGCGTGTAGGGATAGTCGGCC
>JAGIBE010000155.1:72092-77430 GCA_017744495.1 Caulobacter sp.
CAGCTGGACTGGGAGATCAAGCGGATTGGGCGTCCCGCCTAGCCGCTGGGCAGCCCTAAAGGTTACCGATAGTTCATCCGGTTGTTGCCTATCCGCCGGCAATAGCGGTGCTATGAAACCCCCAAATCGAGGGAGATTTCATGCGCCTGTTCCGCACTCTGCTGACCGCCGCCGCCGCGACCGCCCTGATGGCCGGCGCCGCCCACGCCCAGGACCTCAAGACCGCCGAGGGGCTGCGCGACAAGGCCCTGCTGGACCGCACGGCCTGGAGTGTCACCGAGGATCTGACCACCAACATCGGCCCGCGCATCGTCGGCTCGCCGGCCATGGCCCGCGCCAAGGACTGGGGCGTCGCCAAGCTGAAGGCTCTGGGCTTCACCAACGTCAAGGTCGAGGAATTCGCCAAGCCGTCGTGGACGCGCGGCGAGGAGAGCGCCGAACTGGTCGCCCCCTATCCGATGAAGCTGAACATCGTCGGCCTGGGCCGCACCGTGCCGACCGGTCCGAACGGGATCGAGGCCGAGGTCGCGCTGTTCAAGACCTACGCCGAACTGATCGCCGCGCCGGAGGGCGCCGTGAAGGGGAAGATCGTGGTGATCACCCAGCCGATGGTCCGCGCCCAGGACGGCGCCGGCTACGGCGTGGCCGGCATCTCGCGCCGCGTGGGCCCGGTCGAGGCCGCCAAGCGTGGCGCGGTCGCCCTGCTGATCCGCTCGGTCTCGACCTCGGACTCCACCGTGCCGCACACCGGCGTCACCGCTTTCGGCGACGGCGTTGTCTCGATCCCTTCGGCGGCCATGGGCGTGCCGGAGGCCGAGCAGCTGGAGCGCCTGGCCGCCAAGGGTCCGCTGCGCATCAAGCTGAAGCTGGCCTCGACGGTCGACCCGGCCGACGTGGCCTGGAACATCTCCGGCGAGATCAAGGGTTCGGAAAAGCCCGACGAAGTGATCGTCATCGGCGGCCACCTGGACAGCTGGGACGTCGGCACCGGCGCCTTGGACGACGCCACCGGCGTGGCCATCACCACGGCCGCCGCCAAGCTGATCGGCGACCTGCCCAAGCATCCCAAACGCACCATCCGCGTGGTGATGTTCGGTTCGGAGGAGAGCGGCGGCTCGTCGGAAGCCTATGTGGCGGCCCACAAGGACGAGCTGCCCAAGATCGTGCTGGCCGGTGAAAGCGACACCGGCGCCGACCGGATCTACTCGCTCAAGCTGCCCGCCGGCGCCCAGAAGCACGCGATCGCCACGGTCGCCGGCAACGTGCTGGCTCCGCTGAAGATCTACGTGAACCGCGATCCGTCGGCCCATGGCGGTTCGGACATCGAGGGCTTGGAAGAAGCCGGCGTGCCGTCCATCGAGCTCGAGCAGGACGCCAGTCGCTACTTCGACTACCACCACACGATGGACGACACCCTCAACAAGGTCCGCCCGGACGAACTGGCGCAGAACGTCGCGGCCTGGGCCAGCTTCATCTACCTGGTGGCCGACAGCGACATCGACTTCCGCGCGCTGAAGGCGGCCCCGGCCGCGCCGGCGGGACACTAGCGGGACGACTGGGGACACGCCGCGAGGGCGTGTCCCCGAGCCCTGCACGGAACATCCCAAGCCGCTCCCTAGCGGCTCGACGCGTCCTCTCTAGCCAGAACGCATGAGCCAGCTCCCCCTCGCCGATCGTCACATCGCCGTCCTCCTGGGCGGCCCTTCCGCCGAGCGCGAGGTCAGCCTGACCACCGGCGCGCTCTGCGCCGACGCCCTGGAGCGTCTGGGCGCTCGCGTCAGCCGGATCGATCCGAGGTCGGACGTCGCCCAGGTCCTGACCGCCCTGAAGCCCGACCTCGTCTTCAACGCCTTGCATGGCCGCTGGGGCGAGGACGGCTGTGTGCAGGGCGTGCTGGAGACCCTGGGCCTGGCCTATACGCACTCCGGCGTCCTGGCCTCGGCCCTGGCCATGGACAAGGCCAAGTCCAAGGCCGTGCTGGCTGCGGCGGGCATACCCGTGCCTGGCGGCGGCCTCTACGACCGCCACGATGTCGCGCGCGACCATGTGATGCAGCCGCCCTACGTGGTGAAGCCCAACGCCGAAGGATCGTCGGTCGGGGTTTTCATCGTCCGCGAAGGGGCCAACAGACCGCCGCGCGAATTGGCCGCTCCGGACTGGACGTTCGGCGAGCGGGTGATGGTCGAGCCCTTCATTCCGGGCCTGGAACTGGCGGTCGCGGTGGTGGGTGAGTCAAATGGTCCCAGGGCCCTGGCGGTAACCGAAATCCGCGCATCCACAGGTTTCTATGACTACGAAGCCAAATACGCCGAGGGCGGCTCGGTCCACGTGCTTCCGGCCCCGATTCCCAGCGTCGTAAGGGATCGCGCGATGCGCCTGGCCGAGTTGGCCCATACAAGTCTTGGTTGCCGAGGTGTGACTCGATCGGACTTCCGTTATGACGACATTAACGACCTTCTGGTCCTCTTGGAGGTCAATACGCAGCCTGGCATGACACCCACTTCGCTCGTCCCCGAGCAGGCGGATCACACCGGCGTCTCGTTTGATCGTTTAGTGTTTTGGATCGTGGAGGACGTGTATGCCCGCGTCAGTGCGGGGGGAGCCGCGTAAGCCAACGCGCCCCCGGGCCGAAGCGCCCGCAAGTCCGAAGGCCCGATCGGCCGCGCGCAACGGCGCGCCGCCGGCCGGCAAGCTGCAAGCCGCGCGTGGAGGCGTGGGCGTCTCGCCGCGCCTGGCCCTCGCCGTGGCCGGCGGCGCGCTGGCTGTCGCCGTGGTCGCCACCCTGGCCACCGGCCACCGGATGGAGCGCCTGGGCCAGGCCCTGGTCCGCGGCGTCGACGGCGAGTTCGCCGATATGGGCTTCAAGCTGAAGACCGTGCACATCGAGGGCGCCTCGCCGATGGCGAAGGCCGACATCCTGAACGCCACGGCCCTCTATCAGGACCAGCCGACCCTGGGCCTGGACCTCAACGACCTGCGTACGCGGGTCGAGGGGGTGGGCTGGGTCAAGTCCGCCAAGGTCGTGCGCCTGCTGCCCGACACCGTGTTCATCTCCGTCGAGGAGCGCCCGGCCCTGGCCGTATGGCAGCACTCGGGCGCGATGCGCGTGATCGACGGCGAGGGCCGGATCATCCGCGAGGCCCACGCCGCGCGCTTCCCGCAGCTGCCGCTGGTGGTGGGGCAGGGCGCCGACCAGGCCGCCGGCGCCATCCTGCCGGCCGTCAACGCGCGGCCGCGTCTGCGCGACCGTCTGGAGGCCCTGGTGCGGGTCGA
Organism: Caulobacter sp.; assembly: GCA_017744495.1. Lineage (GTDB taxonomy): Bacteria > Pseudomonadota > Alphaproteobacteria > Caulobacterales > Caulobacteraceae > Caulobacter. The sequence goes on from JAGIBE010000155.1 coordinate 75,366, forward strand.
CGACCGTCGTTGGGACCTGCGCCTGAAAGATGGTTCGCTGATCCAGCTGCCGGCCATTGACGAAGAGTCCGCGCTGATTCAATTGGATCAACTCGATCAACGACAACGAATCCTCGATCTCGGGTTCGCGCGCATCGACCTGCGCGACCCCGAAATGGTGGCCGTGAGGCCTCGCGACGCGGTGCTGCCCGGGCAGCCCGTGGCCGGCGGGGCTTGAACATGAACTTGTGTGTGAGGTGACTGTAGCGATGTCGCGTCTGGATGACCGGAAGCAAGCCAGGGAAGGCTTGAAGGCGACGCTCGTGCGTCAGCCCGCGGTCGCGGCCGTCGACCTGGGCGCGTCCAAGGTCACCTGCTTCATCATGAAGGCCGACGGGGTCCATCGCGACAACCGCACCCTGACGACGGCCGGCGTCGGCTATGTCCAGTCGCGCGGCGTGCGCGGCGGGGCGATCGTCAATCTGGACGAGGCCGCCCAGGCCATCGCCCAGGCCGTGGAGCGGGCCGAGACCGTGGCCGGCGTCAACGTCCAGGGCGTTTCCGTCTGCACGGCCGGCGGCCAGCTGGCCAGCCACCGCGTCCACACCCAGGTGTCGCTGGGCGCCCGTCCGATCGGCGACGCCGACCTGTCCCGCGCCATCGCTTCGGCGCTCGCCCAGGTCCGCATTCCCGGCCGCAAGCCGATCCACCTGCTGCCGATCGCCTGGTCGGTCGACGGCCAGCGCGGCATCCGCGATCCGCGCGCCATGTTCGGCCGCGCGCTGGGCCTGGAGCTGCTGGTCGTCTCGGTCAACGAGAACATCTTCCACACGCTGGCCCACTGCGTGGAGCGCGCCCACCTCAGCTTCGAAGGCGTGGTCGCCGCGCCCTTCGCCTCGGCCCTGGCGGCCCTGGAAGAGGACGAGATGGACCTGGGCGCGGTCTGCATCGACATGGGCGGCGGTTCGACCTCGGTGGCCGTGTTCAACAACGGCGCCCTGTGCCACGTCGACAGCCTGGCTGTCGGCGGCGGGCATGTGACGCAGGACATCGCCCGCGGCCTGCAGACCTCGGTCGCGGGCGCCGAGCGCATCAAGACCCTGCACGGCAGCGCCATCGCCTCGGCAAACGAGGACCGCGAGATGATCGAGGCCCCGCCGCGCGGCGACGATCCGGGCGCGGGCCCGGTGATCGCGCCCCGGTCCTTGCTCAAGGGCATCATCCAGCCGCGTGTCGAGGAGACGCTGGAGCTGCTGCGCGAGCGTCTGAAAGCCTCGGGCGCGCCGGTGGAGCCGGGCGCGGGCATCGTCCTCACCGGCGGCGCCAGCCAGCTGGCCGGCGTGCGGGAAGTGGCCGTGCGCGTGTTCGACCGTCCGGTCCGCCTGGGGCGTCCGCGCCGGGTCCCGCACCTGGCCGACGCCGCTTCGGGGCCGGCCTTCTGCGCCGCCGCCGGCGTGCTGCACCGGACGGCCTTCGGTCCGCGCGAGGTCGTCTCGCCCAAGGCCCTGGCCGGGGCGGCGATCCGCAAGCGTCCCCTGGACCCCAACGCCAGCCCGGTCGCCCGGGCCGCGGCGTGGCTGCGCGACAACCTCTGATCACTGATCGTGGGACGTCGTCCCACATTCGCGAAGCTTGACCAGAAGCTTGGCTGAGTCGCGTCCGCTTGGAGCGCGGCCGCGAAATCGCCTGCGCCGCGAATTTTTTGTCTTGGCCAAGCTCGTTAAGAACAACGGCCAAGTCTTAACACAGGTTAAGCCTGTTCGTTTACGATCTAAGTGCCGGAAAGACCTGACAGCCCAGTTTTCGAGGCGCTGAAAACGGGGTTTTCCAAGGCTTTTTCGGTCAGCGGCGTTCCGCCGCACGGGGGTTTTGGCTACCCTCGGGAACCCAAGGAATCCCTCGTGATTCCTTTGGATAACTGGATTTTTCCGGCCTGTTTGGGATCGACCGGCGGCCGACTCACTTTATGGAGTTAACCACCGATTAAGGTTGGTGGTTGTTCTGTTAACCCGATCGTCGAGATGACTCCCGGCGGTTGATCCGCTCGGTAGTTGACGAATTCGGCGTTTAGGACGCGAGGGTCCCA
>JAGIBE010000156.1 GCA_017744495.1 Caulobacter sp.
AGCTGGACCTGGACGCGGCGATCGACCGCAAGCTCAAGCGCTTCATGAGCGACGCGGCCGCCTACAGCTACGTGTCCATGCGCGACGCCATCGCCGATGCTGGCCTGGACGAGGCGCAGGTCAGCCATCCGCGCACCGGCCTGGTCGCCGGCTCCGGCGGTGGTTCCAGCCACTGGCAGGTGGAAACCGCCGACCTGCTGCGCGAGCGCGGCGTGCGCAAGGTCGGTCCGTACATGGTCCCGCGCACGATGTGCTCGACCGTGTCGGCCAACCTGGCCACCGCGTTCAAGATCAAGGGCGTCAGCTATTCGATCAGCGCCGCCTGCGCGACCTCGGCGCACTGCATCGGTGCCGCGGCCGACCTGATCCGCCACGGCGCGCAGGACATCGTCTTCGCCGGTGGCGGCGAGGATCTGGACTGGACGATGACGGTGATGTTCGACGCGATGGGCGCGCTGTCGTCCTCGTTCAACGACACCCCGGAAAAGGCCTCGCGCCCTTATGACGCCGATCGCGATGGCTTCGTCATCGCCGGTGGCGGTGGCATGCTGGTGCTGGAGGACTGGGATCATGCGGTCGCCCGCGGCGCGCGCATCCATGCCGAGCTGGTCGGCTACGGCGTGACCTCCGATGGCGCCGACATGGTCGCCCCGTCCGGCGAAGGCGCGGTGCGCTGCATGCGCATGGCGATGCAGGGCCTCGAGCACCGCACGAT
>JAGIBE010000157.1 GCA_017744495.1 Caulobacter sp.
AGTCGACGATCTCCGGGAACACCTTGCGCAGGATCGGCACGAAGATGTCGTTGAGCGCCATCGACAGCACCGACGGCTCGTCGTGCGGCGAGCGGCCCATATAGCTGCCGTGGTAGATCGCGCCGCCGCGCAGGCGCATCCGCTCCACGGTCAGCACCGGGAAGGTGCCCTGCGCGTTGTAGTAGCCGGTGTGGTCGCCGAACGGGCCTTCCAGCGCGGTGTCGCCGGGATGGATGAAGCCCTCCAGCAGGATTTCCGCGCCGGCCGGCGCATCCAGCCCGGTCAGCTCGCTGCGCCAGACCCGGCTGCGCGAGCCGCGCAGCAGGCCGGCGAACTCGTATTCGGACAGCGTGTCCGGCACCGGCGCCACCGCCGCCAGCAGCGTGGCCGGATCGGCGCCGATCGCCACCAGCACCGGAAAGGGCTTGTCCGGCCAGGCGTGCTGCCAGGAGGCGTAGTCCTGCGCGCCGCCGCGATGCGGCAGCCAGCGCATGATCACCCGGTTGCGGCCGATCAGCTGCTGGCGGTAGATCGCCACGTTCTGCCGCGGCTGGTGCACGCCGCGGGTCACGACCAGGCCGAAGGTGATCAGGCGGCCGTCGCGCCAGCCACCGTCTTGCTGACCAGGCGCGGGTGGGAGTCGAAGGCGGAGAGGCCGATGCGGTCGCCGGCCTTCAGCCCGACATAGGCCAGCAGCAGGGCGGCGTTCAGGGCG
>JAGIBE010000158.1 GCA_017744495.1 Caulobacter sp.
GACCGGTATCCTGCATACAGACGGCGTTATCTCGATGGCTCGGGCCGAGCCCGGGACGGCCACGGCAGACTTCTTCATCTGCCTGGGCGACAATCCCGCATTGGATTTCGGGGGCAAGCGCACGAGCGACGGCCAGGGCTTTGCCGCCTTCGGAAGAGTGGTGGAGGGGATGGAGGTGGTTCGCGCCATCCATGACGCCCCGGCGGCAGGCGGCGATGGCTATACCAGGGGGCAGATGTTGGAAAAACCGGTGAAGATTCAAAAGCTAAGCCGGAGCTAAGGCAGCTTTGCAAAAGGAACGTCGCCCCCTGCGGACCGTTTCCTGCCCCGTGCGCGACCCGCGCGCTGTGCAAAAGGAGCAAGGACCATGGGTGATAACAAGACCCGCAATCCCCAACAGCAGCAGAGCGACCCGCAGCGACCGCAATCGCCAGAACGAGCAGGGCCGCAATCCAGGCGGTCAGGCCAACCAGGCCGACCAGCAGCGTCGCGACCGCTGACGCGCCCGCTCCACCGTGAAGGGAAGGGCCGGGGACCCAGGTCTCCGGCCCTTTTCGTTGAGCGGTCGCATCGGGTTGAAGTGCGGCGATCACGCCGCACTCGCATTTCGCGGATAAACGACTATCTAACCGCCCCATGACCGACACGGGCGAGGTGTTCGACGCCGAGATCCCGGAATTCTCCCTGCACCTGCCGGGCGCGGC
>JAGIBE010000159.1 GCA_017744495.1 Caulobacter sp.
CCGACGTCCAGCTGCTGCTGGGTCAGCGTGCCGGTCACGACCTGGGTCGCATCGCCAGCCACCTCGGCCGTGCCGATGTCGGCGATGGTCGCCGCCAGCGACCAGTTGCCGCCCGATACCAGCGTCCCGGCCTGCAGGCTGCCGGCCACGACCATGTCGGTGTCACCGGCATGGCTTTCGGCGTCGCCCAGGACCAGGTCGTCAGCGCGCAGGTCAAGTGCGCCCCCTGCGTAGAGCGTGTCGATCGATACCGTACCGGTGCCGTCGAGATGCACGTCACCGCCGCCGCTGCGGACCTCGTCCAGGCTCACGTTGCCCAGCGTGGTCAGCCACTGGCTGCCGGCGCTGGCCAGGGTGCCGCCGCCGATGCCGCCGAGCAGCTTCAGGTACAGGCTGCCGGGAATGCTGGCGATGTCGAGCCGCTGGCCGCCCACCGTCACGTAGCGCACGGCCTGGCCGATGTCGCCGCCCGCGGCGCGCAGCCGCAGCAGGTCCATCGCCCGCCACTGCGCGTCGTCGTGCGCGGCCCTGAGCGAATACGCCTCGATGTCGATGCTGCTGCCGGCGGCGGTCGTTTCCACGTCGCCCAGTTCGGCGAGAACCTGCTGGGCGGCAGCATCGACCTGTGGGTGACCGGCAACGCCGGCGATTCACTGTCGCGGATCCAGCTCGGCACCGGCGGCCTGGCCGACCGGATC
>JAGIBE010000160.1 GCA_017744495.1 Caulobacter sp.
CTGCTGGGCATGGCGGCTCGGCCAGGACTACCGCTCCAGCGATGACGGCGAACCCGCCGGCACCGCCGGCCGCCCGATCCTGGCGGCGATCGACGGCCAGGGCTACGACCGCATCGCAGTAGTGGTGGCGCGCTGGTTCGGCGGGATCAAGCTTGGTGCCGGTGGACTGGTCCGCGCCTATGGCGGCGCCGCGGCCGAGTGCCTGCGCCTGGCCACGCGCCAGCCGCTGGTGGCGATGGCCGAGATCGAACTGGCCTGCGGCTTCGAGGACCTCGGCGCGGTCCATGCCGCGCTGGCCACCCATGCCGCCGAAAAAACCGGCGAACGCTTCGAGGCCGACGGCGCGCACCTGTCGCTGCGCCTGCCCGTAGCGCAGATCGCGGCGCTGCAGGTGCGCCTGCGCGGCGACGGCGTCGTACCAGCGGCCGTTGCGCTGGAAGCGGCACGACGACTGGCCGAGCTGCGCGATCAGCGCGCGGATCTCGGCGTCGGCGACGGTGGCCGGCACCTGCGCATGCGTTGTCATGGTGAACGCGCCGACCAGCAGCCAGGCCAGGCAGCGTGGCCATCGCCCTGCGCGTGGCCCTGCCAGCGCCGGCCCGCCCCGCGCCATGCTCAGGTGCCGCGGCGCGCCGCCAGCCAGCGGTGGATCGCGGCCGGCACTTCGCGCTGGGCGCGGCTGGACACGTAGA
>JAGIBE010000161.1 GCA_017744495.1 Caulobacter sp.
CTGACGGCCAACGCGATGGAAGAGCATGTGGCTGCGGCCCGGGCGGTGGGCGCGGACCTTCACCTGGCCAAACCGGTTCGGCCCGCCCAGTTGCTGGAGGCCCTGGCCTTGGCGCGTATGGCCCACGGCGCCGCGCCGGCCGTGCCGGCCGAGTAGGGCGCTACTTCGTGTCCTTGACCACGATCCGGCCAACCTCGGCGATCACCTCGTCGCGACCCACGTCGTCCAGCGTCGTCCCTGACAGGAAGACCGCCACGGCGAACTTGCGGCCGTCCTTCAGGCGAATGATCCCGATGTCGTTGACCGCGGCGTTCAGGCCCTGGTCGGTGCGGGCCGTGCCGGTCTTGTGAGCCAGGCTGGCGCCGTCGGGCAGGGCGGCGTAGAGGCGGCCCCGGCCGGTGGCGGTCAGGGTCATGATCGACAGCAGCCGGTCGGTGGAGGCCGGCGACAGCAGCTCGTGCTGGTTCAAGGCTTCCAGGAACCGCACTGCGCCGATCGGCGTGGCGGTGTCGCGCGGATCGGCCATGTAGGCGCGGGTCGCGGCCGTGCGCTGGGCCGAGGGCACGGCGTTCAGGGCGTGGAGGTAGGCCGCCTCGCCGCGCCACTCGGGCCGCCAGGGCGGCATGCCGAACATCTCCGGCTGGACCTGCCGCTCGTAGCGGTCGACGCGCACGCCCTTGACCTTGCGCC
>JAGIBE010000162.1 GCA_017744495.1 Caulobacter sp.
CAGGTGTTGAGGATATAGAACAGCCCGTCGTGGTGGCTCAGCGTCGGCGCGACGATGATGTAGATGATCGTGCAGATCACCAGCGAGCCGAGGATGCCGATCGGCATGTCGCGCTGCGGATTCTTGGCCTCGCCCGCGGCGGTGGAGACCGCGTCGAAGCCGATGTAGGCGAAGAACACCACCGAAGCGCCGCGGATGATGCCGTCCCAGCCGTACTTGCCCGGGCCCTCGTTGGCCGGGATGAACGGGGTCCAGTTGTCCGGGTTCACGTACTTGGCGGCGAAGGCCACGAACAGCACGATCACCGTCACCTTGATCGCCACGATAATGGAGTTGACGAACGCCGACTGGGTGATGCCGACGTAGCACAGGCCGCTGATCGCGGCGATGATGCCGACCGCCGGCAGGTTGATCAGGCCGCCGGTGTAGACGATCGCGCCGTCGACCACGTTCAGCGGCGCTGCGGCCAGCGACGTCGGCAGGCCGATGCCGAGGGTGGTCAGCAGGCTGTTCAGGTAGCCGGACCAGCCCACCGCCACGGTCGAGGCGGCGAACATGTATTCGAGCACCAGGTTCCAGCCGATGAACCAGGCCACGAACTCGCCCAGGGTCGCGTACGAGTAGGAGTAGGCGCTGCCGGAGACCGGCAGCATCGCCGCGAACTCGGCGTAGCACAGGCCCTGTCT
>JAGIBE010000163.1 GCA_017744495.1 Caulobacter sp.
GTCTCGTAGCGGCCCTCACGCGCGGCGATCGCCAGGCTTGCGGCTGGAACGCCACGCTCGACATCCTCGGGCGGATAGAAGCGCGAGAAATGCTGTCCGATCACCTCGGCATCGGTGTAGCCCTTGATCCGTTCGCCCCCCGTGTTCCAGCTGACGATGCGGCCAGCCGGATCGAGCATGTAGATCGCGTAGTCGGTGACGCCTTGCAGCAACAGGTGTTCGGCGTTGTGCGGAAATTCCGGTTCGCGTATCGAATTCATTCACGTCCTCCCCTGCACCGAGGGTAGGAAAGATTCCGTTAAAGGCATGTCGGTTCCGCGATGCGGCGGCGCACGGCTATGGCGGCGATACCACCAGTCCGGCCGCGATCGCCGCGCCCGTCCCGCATTCGGCATCGAACGCCGACGGCGCACCGGATACGCCCACGCCGCCGAGCGGAGCGCCCTCCCTGGTGAACAGCGGCACCCCACCCTCGGCGGTGGCGATCATCGGCGCGGTGGCCGAGATGGGCCTGTACCGCGACGACCCGTGGGGCGACATCGGCCGCCTGCGGGCCGAGCTGTTCCGCGCGGTGCGGCTGGTGGTGGACACCGGCCTGCACCGCAAGCGCTGGACGCCGGAGCAGGCGATCGCCTACATGCACGCACAGACCGGCATGGACACAGCCGAGGTGCGCACCGA
>JAGIBE010000164.1 GCA_017744495.1 Caulobacter sp.
TCACCTCGCTGCGTGACCAGATCACCAAGGCTGTCACCAACGCCAAGTTCAACGGCGTCAGCCTCGTGGACGGCTCCACCACCAAGTTGCAGTTCCTCAGCAACTCGGACGGCGTCGCCTACACGGTGAGCGCCAAGACGCTGTCGCTGCAGGGCCTCGGCCTGACCGCGACGTCGTCGTTCACCACCGCGGCTGCGGCCAAGACGATGATCACCACGATCACCAACTCGATGACGACGGCGACGAACAAGCTGGCGAGCCTGGGCACCAGCTCGACGGGCCTGGACATGCACCTGACCTTCACGGGTAAGCTGCAGGACAGCCTGGACGCGGGTGTCGGCAACCTGGTCGATGCGGACCTGGCCAAGGAAAGCGCGAAGCTGCAGTCGCTGCAGACGAAGCAGCAACTGGGCGTTCAAGCCCTGTCGATCGCGAACCAGACGCCTCAGTCGATCCTTTCGCTGTTCAAGTGATCGGCGACTAGGCTCCAAGAAGCGATCAAAGCCGGACGGTCCACGGACCGTCCGGCATTTCTTTTTCTAACATCCCGGGTTCGTTGAATTGTCCGAGCTCAACCAGAATTTGCCCGGCAAGAATTGCCGAGACGATATGTCGCTCGGCAAAAAATACCGACTAAAATATTGGTAAACAAAACTATAACTTTGCAATTTCAAGCTGTTGGAAATTTCTGCCTACTGGGCAGATTTGGCCCGATCATTGCTTCCTAGTTTAACGAGCAAAATGCTCCCGGCAGTCAAAATGACGTCGGAACCCTTA
>JAGIBE010000165.1 GCA_017744495.1 Caulobacter sp.
GCCATGGCGCGCTCGCGCTGGGTGGCCGAGGCCGTGGCCATGACCGAGGGCGGAGCCTCGATCACGCCGGAACAGACCGCCCGGCTGGCGACCCTGCGTGCGGCGTTCGAGGAGCTTTCGGAGGTCTACGAAGCCATGCGGCGCATGGTCGAGCGCGGCTACCTGACCTACAGCAATCCCACCCTCAGCGAGGGCGGAAACGTCCTCACGCGAGAGTGATTCGGAAATGCTCGCCTAAGTTTCAACTTGGAGTAGCGTGCATCCGCTCATTTCCGAGCCGGAGGCACATCCATGTCGGCCTATCCCATCGCGATCTATGGCAACGGCCTGTTCCAGGACGGCTATCCCACGCCGCCCGTCGCCTATGAAGAGCAGGTGGCCCAGCTGAACGCCGGGATCACTACGGTCATCCTGTGGTCGATCCATATTCATGACGGCGGCGACCTCTACCTGAACAACACGCTGTTCGTGCAGAACGGCCAGGTCAAATACGCCACGGACGGCAAGAGCGGCGTCAATCCCGACTTTCCCCAACTGGTCAAGGCGCTGACGCACGGCGGCGGCACCGTGAAGGATCTGTTGGTCTCGGTTGGGGCCTGGGGCACCACCAGCGACTTCACCGCCTGGCTGGCCTCGCGAGACGCCGTGAAGGCCAACCTGATGACGCTGAAGAGAGCGTTCGGGATCACGGGCGTCGACTTCGACTACGAGTCCGAGACCGGCTACACGGACGACGAGCAGGCGATGATCGTCGACCTGACGCTGGATGTGGGCTCGCTAGGCCTCTATGCGACCTACTGCCCCTACACCGAGCAGGACTTCTGGAACGGGGCCCTGGCCGGCGTCTACGCCCAGAACAACCAGG
>JAGIBE010000166.1:0-41602 GCA_017744495.1 Caulobacter sp.
GCGGTGGCGCCCGACGGCACGCACACGATCACCTTGGGGTTCACGAAGCCCTTGCGGTTGTGAACCTTGCGGATGAAGTACTTGATCATCTCCTCGGCGACTTCGAAGTCGGCGATGACCCCGTCCCGCATCGGGCGGATGGCTTCCATGTGGCCCGGCGTGCGGCCCAGCATCTGCTTGGCCTCGATCCCCACCGCGTGGACGATCTTGCGGCCGCCGACGTTGCGCAGCGCGACCACCGACGGCTCGTTCAAGACGATGCCCTTGCCCTTCATGTAGATGAGGGTGTTGGCGGTGCCCAGGTCGATGGCGATGTCGTTGGAGATGACGCCGAAGAGGGAAGAAAACATTGAAAGCCCTGACTGAGGGATAGGGGGGCGAAGGCGATACGTCGGGTAGGCGGAAGCGGAGCCATTTGAGTCGCGGAAGCGACGAAGGCGAAGAGAAAAATTGCTCCTACTTCAATTCCAAGAGAGGACAACATGATTCCCGCGAAATGCGGGTTTATGTCCCTTTGACGAGCGCCTGCCGCACGACGGGAGCGCTGGCTCCCGCCGCGCCGTCGTCTGACTGCCACAAAGCTGCCGACGAAGCCCGTTTGCCCTGCGAAAGCGTTGAATTCAAGGTCTATTACAGGCCTTGGATCACCTGTTTTCGCAGAACGGCGGCGCGGGGGGTTTCATCCCAGAAACATGGCGTTTTCTAGCCGAGCGCCGCCATGGCCACCCCGGCCGCCGCGATCAGGCCGAAGATCATCTGAACGGCGGTCAGTCTTTCGGCGAACAGGCGACGTCCGGCGACCGCCGCGATGGGCGCCTCGATCACCCCGATCGCCCTCACCTGGCCGGCCGGCGCCAGGGCCAGGGCGATGAACCAGCCGGCCGAGGCGGCCGCGCCCCAGAACCCCGCCCCCAGCGACGGTCGCCAGGCCTTGGCCACGGCGACCAGGGCGGCGCGATCGGTGACCGCCAGGAACCCGCCCAGGGCCAGGGTCTGGGCGATCTGCACGGTCATCAGGGTGACCACCGCGGCGAAGATCGGATGGCCCGGCTCCAGGGCGTGACCGGCCTGGCGGAACGCATTCAGGCAGAAGCCGAAGGCCAGGCCCGACAACAGCGCGTAGGCCGCGCCGCTGACCGGCTTCTCGCCCGATGCGCCTGCGCGCGGCCAGGTGACGACCAGCAGGGCGACGCTGGTCAGGGCCACGCCCGTCCAGCCCACGGCGCTCAGCGTCTCGCCATAGACCAGCAGGCCCAGCAAGGCGGCCAGCGGGATCGAGCTCTGTTGGACGGCCGTGGCCACCGCGAAGCCGGCCCGGCGCATAGCCACGAGCAGGGCCGCGGTGGCGGCGATCTGGCTGGCGCCACCCAGCAGAGCCGCCGCCCAGAAGGCCGGGGTCGCGTGCGGCTGCTCGCCCCGGGTCAGGGCGAAGGCGACGGCGACGAACACCGCCGCGAACGGCAGGCCGAACAGAAACCGCACCAGGGTCGCGCCCCAGGGGCCGGTGTTGCCCATGACAGAGCGCTGGGCGGCGTTGCGGGCCACCTGGGCGAACGAGGCGGCGATGGTGATGGGGATCCAGATCATGACCGCCTCGCCGCGATGACCAGGCCTGACGCCCAGTCCAGGGCCACGGTCGCCAGGTCGGGATGGGACTTCAGGCGCACCGTCAGGGCGTCGACCCGGCTTTGGTGGCCTTCGGGCCAGTTGGGTTGCGGGACCATGTCGTCGACCACGTAGAGCCCGCCGGGCTTCAGGAGCGCCAAGGTCTCCTCCAGCCCCTCGTACTTGCCGGGCATGGCGTCGGCGAAGATCAGGTCCAGCATGCCGGGCGCCTGGGCTCGGACATAGTCCAGCCCGTCGGCGATGATGAAGGTGACACCCGGGTCTTCCCCCAGAACGTCGCGGGCCACGGCCTGGACCGTCGGATCGCTGTCGACCGAGACCAGCTGGGCGCCCTGCCCCATGCCGGCCAGCAGCCAGGCGGTGGCCAGGCCGGTGCCGGTCCCCAGCTCCAGCAGCCGCCCCTCGGGCTTGGACGCGGCCAGCAGGCGCAGCATGGCGCCGGTCTTGGGCTCGGAGGGCATGTCGAAGCCCAGCGCCCGCGAGCGGGCGTCGATCTCGCGCCATTCCGGCGGCGCGTCGATGGTGTTGTCGTCGAACATCGGTTCGTCCTTATGCCGCCCTTATGCGGACGGCGTGTTTCCGAATGGAGGTTTTAGGCCGCTCGAGCGCACACCCTGGCCGTCGACCCGTCCGGTGACGGGCCCGACCAGTCAGAGGTTGTCGACCATGTCGTCCCATCCGTTCCGTCAAGCCGCGCAGTTCCTGCTGGGCGTGCCGACCGACGGGCTCCATCACACGCTCGGGCGCATGCTGGCGCTGGCCCAGGCCACCCCGCTGTGTTTCGTGGCGGTGACCGGGCCCGACGCAGGCGAGGCGATGAGCGTGCTCTGGCGCAAGGGCTACGATCGGGTCGAAGCAGCCCGACGGGCTACCTGCCGCGCGGCCGACGAACAGAGCGACGTGCTGCTGGTCGTGGGCTGCGAAACGGTGGCCGACGCGCGCGCCGCCGCGGCCTCGACCCTGACCATGCTCCGCCCGGGCGGGGCGATGATCATCGACGCCGGCGCGTTCCTGGACCAGGAACCGCGCCGGGCGCTGTGCGAGGATCTGCGGGCGCTGGGCCTGGAGGTCGAACCCCAGGCATGCCTGTCGGCGGAGCTCCTAGCGACGCGGCCGTTCTCGAAACGAGAAGCGGCCTAGGTCTTAGAAGCCGCTGGCGATGGCGGCTTCCGGCCGGCTCTTTTCCTTGCGCGCCATGAGGTTGTTCAGGGCGTTCACATAGGCCTTGGCCGAGGCGGTCAGGGTGTCGGTGTCGGCGGCCTGGCCGGTGGCGATACGGCCGTCCTCCTCGAGCCGGACCGAGACCTGGGCTTGGGCGTCGGTGCCTTCGGTCACCGCGTGCACCTGGAACAGGCGCAGGGCGGCGTTGTGCGGCACGATCTGCTGGATGGCGTTGAACACGGCGTCCACTGGACCGTCGCCCGAGGCCTCCGAGGTCTTGGTCTCGCCGTCGACTTCCAGGGTCAGCTCGGCCGACTGGCCGTCGGTGCCGGCCACCACGCGCAGGTGGGTGACGCGGATGCGTTCCGAGCCGCGCGCCAGGGCGTCGTCGACCAAGGCGATGATGTCGTCGTCGTAGACGTGCTTCTTGCGGTCGGCCAGATCCTTGAAGCGGCCGAAGGCCTCCTTCAGGGCGTTCTGGCCCAGCTCGTAGCCCAGATCCTTCAGCTTGGCGCGGAAGGCGTGGCTGCCCGAGTGCTTGCCCATGACCAGGCTGGACGGCGCCTGGCCGACCGATTCCGGGGTCATGATCTCGTAGGTCTCGCGGTTCTTCAGCATCCCGTCCTGGTGGATGCCGCTTTCATGCGCGAAGGCGTTCTTGCCGACGATGGCCTTGTTGTACTGCACCGGGAAGCCGGTGATGGCCGAGACGTAGCGGCTGGCGCGGGTGATGTGGGTGGTGTCGATGCCTGTCTGGAACGGGAGGCGGTCGCCGCGCACCTTCAGGGCCATGACGATCTCTTCCAGGGCGGCGTTGCCGGCCCGTTCGCCCAGGCCGTTGATCGCGCACTCGACCTGACGCGCCCCGCCCTGCACGCCGGCCAGGCTGTTGGCCACCGCCAGGCCCAGGTCGTTGTGGCAGTGGGTGGAGAAGATCACGCGATCCGCGCCGTCGACGTTCTCGACCATCCACTTGAACAGGTCGGCGTACTCGGACGGGTAGGTGTAGCCCACGGTGTCGGGCAGGTTGATCGTGGTGGCGCCGGCCTTGATGGCGGTCTCGATCGCGCGGCGCAGGAACTGGCGGTCGCTGCGGGTGGCGTCCTCGGCCGACCACTCGACGTCGTCGCGCAGGTTGCGGGCGTGGCCGACCGAGCGGGCGATCACGTCGATGACGGCGTCCGGCTCCATCTGCAGCTTGTGCTTCATGTGCAGGTCGCTGGTGGCGATCACCACGTGGATACGACCGCGCTGCGTGCCCTTCAGGGCCTCCGCGCATCTATCGATATCCACCTGGTGGGCGCGGCACAGGCCGGCGACGGTGGAGTTCTTGACGATCTTGGCGATCTCCTTGACCGCTTCGAAGTCGCCGTTCGAGGCGATCGGGAAGCCGGCCTCGATGACATCGACCCCCATCTCCTCGAGGATCTTGGCCAATTCCAGCTTCTCGTCATGCGACATCGAGGCGCCGGGCGACTGCTCGCCGTCGCGCATGGTGGTGTCGAAAATGACGACGTTGTCGCGCTTGTCGAAAGCGCCACCTGAAAAGGGGCTAGGCGATACGGAGCTCATGTCGTTACTCGTGATGGGGTCAGCGTGCGGGCGGCTATGGGTTCAGTCATCCCCTGCGCGCCCGGCCACGACGATGCGCGGCCCCTAGAGCGCCCAGGGGTTGGTAAGCCGAAGCGAAAGCAGTTGGCGCGCGACGTTCATGGCAGGCTTTCTACACAGCGACCCGAAAAGCAGCAAGCATTTTGCGTTAATCGATCAATTCGCCGCATGTTGAGCAAATTGTTTCCAAGAATCCCTGCTAATTGGGGCGAGTGACGATCGGGAAATCGGTGGTGAAGGCGTCAAACCACCCCGTCAGACGAGACATGGCGGCGGGATCACCCTCCAGTTTCGCCTCGCCCGACGCCACCTTGGCCGCCAGGGGCTTGCCCTTGAACAGCGCCTCCAGGAGCATCGGACGCGCCACGGTCAGGGTTGCATCGACCGGTTCGCCCGTCCCCGTCGTCTTCTGGGCCACCAGCACGCGGTTGCGCACCTCGACCATGAACCGTTCCCCACGCTCGGGGAAGACGAAGGCCAAGCGGACGTGGGCGTCGCCCACCTTGTCAGGGTTCAGGCGGATGGCCAGGACGTCGAAGATCATCTCGCTGGGCAGGCCCTGCAGGATTTCCATCGAGGCGGTGGACGCCGGCATCTTGCGCACCCCGCCCCGCAGTTCGTCGGCGGCGGTCAGGTACATGTTGCGCCAGATGGCGTTCTCGGTCTGGTAGCCCAACTGCTGATAGGCCGCCGCCAGGTCGGCCTTGGCCGCCGCGTCGGCCGGGTCGGACATCACCAGGTGGTCCAGCAAGGTCGCGGCCCAGGCATAGTCGCCCTTCCCCGCCGCCGCCCTGGCCATGTCGCGCACACGGGCCGCACCGCCCATGGCCTCGACATAGCGCGCGCCGGTCTGGGCCGGCGGCTGCGGGGCCAAGTGGACGGGGTTGGCGTCGTACCAGCCCATGTAGCGCTGATAGACCGCCCGGCTGTTGAAGCTCATGCTCCCGTAATAGCCGCGGTTGAACCAGTCCTTGGCCAGACTCGGCGGCAGGTCGATGGCCGCGGCGATCTCGTCGCCGGTCAGGCCCTCGTTCATCATCCGAACCGACTGGTCGTGCAGATACTTGTAGGCGTCGCGGTGATCCTCGAGGAACGCCTTGACGGTGGCCCGGCCGAAGCGCGGCCAGCCGTGGCTGGTGATCATCAGGTCCGAGCCGTCGGCGAACAGGCGGATCGACTCGGTCAGGTCGTCGGCCCAGGCCTTGCTGTCGCGGACCAGAGCCCCGCGCGGGGTCAGCACGTTGTGCATGGTGACATTGGCGTTCTCGGCCATGTCCAGGATGCGCAGGTCCGGCAGGTAGAGGTTCATCTCGGCCGGGGCCTCGGTGTTGGGCGTGTACTGGAAGCGCACCTTCACCCCGTCCAGCACCAGCTCCTGCCCCGTATGGTCAATGGTGACGGTCGGCGGGATCAGGGTGATCGAGCCCTTGGCCACGTTCTGGCCGATGCCCGAGCTGATCTGGCCCTCCACGCCGGGCGGCAGCATCAGGCCGAACTGGTACTGGGCCCGGCGGCTCATGGCGTTGCCGGCCAGGACGTTCTCGCTGACCACCTCCTTCATGAAGCCCTCGGGGGCGACGATGGCGATCTTGCCGGCCTCGACGTCCTTGGCGTCGACGATCCCGCGCACGCCGCCGAAGTGGTCGCTGTGGCTGTGGGTGTAGATCACCGCCTTGATCGGCCGAGCGCCCACCTTCTCGGTGACCAGTTCAAACGCCGCCTTGGCGGTCTCGGCCGTGGTCAGCGGATCGACCACCACCCAGCCGGTTTCGCCCTGGATGAAGGTGACGTTGGAGACGTCGAAGCCCCGCACCTGCCAGACGCGGTCAGACACCTTGAAGAGGCCGTTCTTCGAAAGGAGCTGCGCCTGGCGCCACAGGCTGGGGTTCACGGTGGCGGGCGGCTGGCCCTTCAGGAAGTCGTAGGCCGACAAGTCCCAGGCCACGCCGCCGTCGGCCCGCTTGATCAGCGGATCGGCGCGGGTGCCCAGAAAGCCGCGCTCGGCGAAGGCGAAGTCCTGCTTGTCGGAGAACGGCAGGGTCTCGGCGAAGACCTTCTGCCGAGCGACCGTGGCGGGCGAGGCCGGATCGGCGGCCCAGGACGGCGCGGCGGCGGCCGCCGCCAGGATTAGGACCCAAGCGGCCGCGCCACCCTTCAGACCGTCGCCCGCCATGCCGTCCCTCCCGTGTTTTGTTGTTTTGAAACTTCAGAGTTTCATTTTACATAGCACCGAAGATGAGCGCCGCAAAATCCTCCGTTCAGGTCGCCCGCGGCCGCCCCGGCCGGCCCAAGCCGCGCGTCGACCGCGCCGCGCGCGGCCAGGCGGTGCTGGCCGCCGCCGTCGAGGTGTTCACGGAGAAGGGACTGCAGGCGGCGACGGTGCAGGACGTGGCCGACCGCCTAGGCATGGCCAAGATCTTGGTGTACCGCCTCTATCCGTCCCGCCAGGCGATCGTCGACGCGCTGTTCGCCGACGCCCTGAAGCGGATCGAGGCCGCCGCCGCCACGCCCTGGGGCGGCTACGGTTCGAGCATGGCCGGCCTGATCGCCCTGGCCCGGAGCCAGCCCGACCTGTTCCTGCTGTTGCTGCGCGACGCCCGCGCCGCGCCCGAGGCCGCCGCTTGGGCCAAGGCTTGCGACGACCTGCTGGTCACCCTGGGCCGGCCCTTCATCGCCCCGCCCGCCGGCGCCTCCGACGAGACCCGGGCCGCCTGCCTGCACGCCGTGCGCAGCTTCGTGCCGTTTTTCGTCCAGGCCTGGGTCGCGGGGATCGAGCGTCGTGACGGCATGAGCGACGAGGCCAGGATCGAATGGTTCGGCCAGATCGTCCGCGCCTGGCGGACCGCCACCTACCAGGCCCTGGACCTGGGACCGCCGCCTACTCCGCCGCCTCTTCGCGCTTCTTGAGCCAATTGCGGGCGATCAGGCCCGCGCCGATCCAGACCGCCACGGCGATCACCAGCATCACGATGTGCTGCTTGCCGCCGCCCTTCAGGGCCTGGACGATCGAATTGCCGGCGAAGGCGGTCAGGGCGATCTTCGGGACGATGCCGATCGCGGTGCCGGCGGCGAAGTCGCGGATCTTCATCGGCGTCACGCCCGCGGCCATGTTGACGACGATGAACGGGGCCGAGGGCACCAGGCGCACGATCAGGCTGGCCAGGAAGCCGTTCTTGCCGATCAGCTTCATGAACTTGGCCACGCCGTCGCCGGCCAGGTCCTTCAGCAGCCGGCCGCCGAACGCCCGTCCCAGCCAGAACCCGACCAGGGAGGAGACAAGGGTGCCGATCCAGCTGTAGGCGAAACCGGTCCAGGGCCCGAAGGCCACCACCGCAGCCGCGATCAGCACGAACTGCGGCACGCCGATGAAGGCCAGGACCGCGAAGGCGCCGACGGCCACCGGCAGGGCCCAGGGACCATGGGCCGCGCCCAGCCACTGTTCGACCGTCACCTCGCCGTTCAAGCCCAACAGCTGGGCCCCGAACAGGAAGACCACGCCCACTCCGCCGAACAGCACGAACGACACCGCGACCGTGCGCCAGGCGCGGGCGTCCATGTTGGTGACGAAGTCGATCACGCGACGAAACATGCGCCTGCCTCGCCCATGCCCCGGGCGCGGTCAAGCACGGTCCGGGTGCAAATCGCCCGTTGACCGCTCATTTTGTCGTCAGCTTCCCGTCGGACGGGTCCGCCGCAAGGTTAAGTTTCCCGCGACACGACATTCCCGTTGCGAAGCTGTCGTAAGGCGCGGCTAAGTTATCCACAGGCTCCCGGGCCTCGCGGAAAGCGCGGTGTACGGGACTTTGGGGGAGCGTCCGACGTGAAGACCCTGGCTGTGATCTCCCGCAAGGGCGGGGCCGGCAAGACGACCCTGTCGATCAATCTGTGCCTGACCGCCCACCTCGCCGGCTGGAAGACCCTGCTGGCCGACATCGATCCGCAGCGCTCGGCGTCCGACGCCCTGCGGGCGCGCGGCGAGCCCGGCCCGGGCCTGGCCGAGATCAACGCCGGCAAGCTGTTCCAGACCCGCTCGCAGGCGATCCACGACGCCTATGACGTCATGCTGATCGACACGCCCGCCGCGCCGGACGCCGACGTGGCCGTGGCGGTCAACTCCGCCGATCTGAGCGTGCTGGTCTGCCGTCCGACCTTCCTCGACATCGCCTCGGTGGCGCGCTCGGCCGAGATGGTCCGGCGGCTGGGCAAGGCGGGGCTGATCGTCCTCAACCAGGCGCCGTCCCGGCGTTCGGGCCTGGAGCCGGCCAGCGTGCAGCAGGCCATCGAGGCCCTGCGCTTCTGCGGGCTGCCGATCGCCCCTGTGGGCTTGCGCTCGCGAGCCGTCTATCAGCAGGCGATCGCTCGGGGACTGTCCGTCGGCGAATGGGATCCACAGGCCCCGGCCGCCCAGGAAATCGACCGCCTGTGGGGTCACGTGGCCGGCCTGCTGGCCCTGGACAATCGCGGACGGGACGCCCGCGCCAGCTGACCACGCCGACGATGCGGCAATTTGACAGCATAGACAATAGGTTATGTGAACCTTACCTTCCCGCGTCAGATAATCCGCAGGTTGAAGTTCTGTTTACATCTTGACCATAACAATTGCTCACCTTGGGGAACCTTGCGGCTGATCAACCGGTCGCTGGGTATGGGCAAAGAGTGCACGTCGTGAAGACAATTACCGTGCTTTCCCGAAAGGGCGGGTCTGGCAAGACCACCCTGGCCGTGAACCTGGCGACGATGGCCTTCCTGGCCGGCCACAAGGTTCTGCTGGCCGACATGGACCCGCAACGCTCGGCGTCAGACGCCTTGCGGGCGCGCCAGGAGCCGGGTCCGGCCCTGGCCGAGATCACCGCCGGCAAGCTGTTCATGACCAAGTCCAACGCCATGCGCGAGGACTACGATTTCCTCTTCATCGACACGCCCGCCGCGCCGGAGGCCGATGTCGCCCAGGCGGTGAACGTCGCCGACTTCTGCCTGGTGGCGGGTCGCCCGTCGTTCCTGGACCTGGCCCCGATCGTGCGCACCGCTGAAGCGGTCCGACGCCTGGGCAAGGGCGGTCTGGTGGTGCTGAACCAGGCCCACACCAACCGGCCCGAGGTCGCCCCGGTGGCCTTCCCTGAGATCATGGAAGCCCTGCGGTTCTGCGGCCTGCCGCTGGCCCCTCACGGCCTGCGCTCGCGCGAGGCCTTCCAGAAGGCCATGGCGCACGGCCGCTGCGTGGTCGAGCAGGAGCCGGGCAGCCCCGCGGCTCGCGATCTGGAACGCCTATGGGCCCACCTCGAGGCGCAAGTGAGCGGTTTGGGCGAAACGCCGATGCGGACCGTCCTGACGGCCTGATCCAGCTTTCGTTCCCTTTCGACTTTGAGAGGGGGGCGACGCTCTCTAGGTTCGCCGCGATCAGCGGCGGAGCCTTCCCATGAAACTTCTCGGCGTTTCCGGCAGCCTGCGGGCCGCCTCGTTCAACACCGCCCTGCTGCGCGCGGCCCAGGAGTGCGCGCCCGAGGGCGTGACGATCGAGATCTTCGGCCTGCACGACCTGCCGCTGTTCAACCAGGACGTCGAGGACCAGGGCGATCCCGCCCCGGTCATCGCCTGGAAGGAAGCCATCCGCTCGTCCGACGCGCTGCTGCTGGCCTGCCCCGAATACAACGGCGGCGTGACCGGCGTGCTGAAGAACGCCATCGACTGGGCCTCGCGCGGCGCGCCTTCGGTTTTGCAGGGCAAGACAGCCTGCATCCTCGGCGCCTCACCGGGCGTCACGGGGACAGTCCGCGCCCAGGACGCCCTGCGCCAGTCGCTGCGCAAGGTCTCGGCCGAGTATTGGCCGCTCAGCGAGATGCTGGTCGGCCAGGCCCACACCAAGATCGAGAACGGCCAGGTGATCGACGAGAAGACCCTGGCCTATCTCGGCCGCCACCTGACAGCGTTCATCGAGCACCTGCGGGTGGAGGGGAAGTAACCTCCTACTTCGCCGCCATCGACGGATCGTAGTTGGCGCCGAAGTCCAGCACGAACAGCGGACCCAGCACGACGGTCTGCTTGGCCGAGCCTAGGTGCAGGGACACGCCCGCCCCGCCCTGTTCGGCGTCCATGCCGGCGCGGCCGCTGACCGTATAGATCCGCCACTCCCCGTCCGTGACCGCGACCTTGCCCTCGACGATGCCGGCCCAGGGCGAGGTCGCCCGCTGGACCCGCACCGAACTGATGTTGGCCGTCGCCGGGCCGCCGTCGACCGGCTCGGCCTTGGCCCAGAAGGCGATGGTGATGATGTCGCCCTTGGCGATCTTGCCGTTCACCGCCTGGCCAGCGCCGCTATCCCAGGGCGTGTTCGGCGTCGGCGCATTGACCTGGACGCGGACGCCCGCCCCACCGGTCACCGCCTTGTCCTTGACCGGCGCGTTGGTCTGTCCGGCGCCGTAGACGTTCCACGCGGTGGACGGCTTGTTGATGGCGTATTTCATAATGCCCTGGGCGGCCGGCTCGGCCGCCTGGGTCACCACCGGCGCGGCGGCGGACAGCCCCAGCGCCGCCACGGCGGCCAGGATCGCGATCTTCGTCATTGGTTTCCCCCTCCAGTGAGACGCGGCATGCGTCGAACGCCCGCCAAGGCGGACGATATGGCCGTTTCCTCCCGGGCCGGCCGTCATGCGGCGCGACCTCTCGTATTGGGTGATAGCGGTACCTTGACTGTGCCGAGCGCGCAAGAACCGCGCGCTTTCGGCCCTCAGTTGCGTTGCACCGCGACAAGCGCGGGCGTAAAGACCGCCGCAATCCTGAAACCGGACATCCAAGTCCACGTCCTCCCAGGGGAGTCCTGAACCATGTCGCTCGAGTCCGCCGCCCTGCGGCGCATCGCCCCGTCCGCCACTATCGCGATCAGCGCCAAGGCGCGCGCCCTGAAAGCGGCCGGCCGGGACGTGATCGCCCTTTCCGCCGGCGAACCGGACTTCGACACTCCCGACAACATCAAGGACGCCGCCATCGCCGCCATCAGGGCCGGCAAGACCAAGTACACCGACCCGGACGGCATGCCGGAACTGAAGGCCGCCATCTGCGCCAAGTTCAAGCGCGAGAACGGCCTGGACTACAAGCCCGCCCAGATCCACGTCGCCCCGGGCGGCAAGCCGGTGATCTACAACGCCCTGGTCGCCACCCTGAACCCGGGCGACGAGGTCATCATCCCCGCCCCGTACTGGGTGTCGTATCCCGACATGACCCTGCTGGCCGGCGGCACGCCCGTGTCGGTGGAGACCACCGCCGAGAGCGGCTTCAAGATCACGCCGGCCGCCCTGGAAGCGGCGATCACGGCCAAGACCAAGTGGCTGATCATCAACAGCCCGTCCAACCCCTCGGGCGGCGCCTATACCCGCGCCGAGCTGCAGGCCATCGCCGACGTGCTGCTGCGCCACCCGCAAGTCTGGGTGCTGACCGACGACATGTACGAGCACCTGGTGTTCGACGACTTCGAGTTCACCACCATCGCCCAGGTCGAGCCTAAGCTCTATGACCGCACCCTGACGATGAACGGCGTCTCGAAGGGCTATTCGATGACCGGCTGGCGCATCGGCTACGCCGGCGGTCCGGAGGCGCTGATCAAGGCCATGGGCAAGATGATCAGCCAGACGACGTCCAACCCCTGCTCGATCTCGCAGTGGGCGGCGCTGGAGGCCCTGAACGGCCCGCAGGACTTCATCAAGCCTAACGCCAAGCTGTTTCAGGAGCGCCGCGACCTGGTCGTGTCGATGCTGAACCAGGCCACCGGCCTGCACTGCCCCACCCCGGAAGGCGCGTTCTATGTCTATCCGTCGTGCGCCGGCCTGATCGGCAAGACCGCGCCCTCGGGCAAGGTCATCGAGACCGACGAGGACTTCGCGGGCGAACTGCTGGAAGCCGAGGGCGTGGCCGTGGTGCACGGCGCGGCGTTCGGCCTGTCGCCGTTCTTCCGCATCAGCTACGCCACCAGCAGCGACGTGCTGGAAGACGCCTGCGCGCGCATCCAGCGCTTCTGCGCCAGCGTGAAATAGGCTCCAACGCCCTCGCGGCCGTCATTCTCGCCTCCCGGCGAGGATGACGGCTGTAAATCTCTCCGAAACCGCGCTACCGTTTCTCCCGCGTCGCGTTCTCGTGGCGCAAGGAGATCGTCGTCATGCCGCGCACGCCAAACTACGCCTTCGAACGCCAGGAACGCGACCGCCTGAAGGCAGAGAAAGCCGCGCAGAAAGCCGCCGAGAAGGCCGCCGCCAAGGCCGCGGCCAAGCCGCCCGCCGACGAGCGCTGAACAAACGCGCCGCCGCGACATTCCGCGCGAATGCACGCATCCGCCGTGCGTGCTAGGTCAGGCCTGGGGCGTCTGATTCACGGGGAGCGCAAATGCGCATTTCCGGCCGCATGGCCTTGGCTCCGGCGCTCGCCGGCCTGCTTCTGCTCGTCCTGACGCCCGCGACCCAAGCGGCGACCCTGACCACCTCCCGCCTCGACGACGCCGTGCTGGACGAGTTGAACTTCGCCCGTGCCCGTCCCGCCGAATACGCCCGCGAACTGCGCCGCGAATTGCGCGACAGCGACGATCCCGCCGCCGTCGAGGACGCCATCGACTTCCTGGAGCGCCAGTCTCCCCTGCCTCCGCTGAAGGGCGACCGGCGCATCGCCGCAGCCGCCTACCAGCACACCGCCGCCCAGGGTGCTCGCGGCGACGTGGGCCACGGGGCGACCGGCGGCCTGGGCCAGCGCCTGCGCGGCCAGGGCGTCTGGGCCGGCCTCTCGGCCGAGAACATCTCGTACGGCTACGACGATCCCCGCGAGGTCGTCCGCCAACTGATCGTCGACAGCGGCGTGCCCAGCCGGGGCCACCGTCGTAACATCTTCGCCACCGGCTATCAGTTGGCCGGCGTGTCCTGCGGTCCGCACCGCGCCTACGGCTATATGTGCGTGATCGACTTCGCCGGCGCGCTGGCGGCGCGATAGCTCCGCGCCCTCCCGCCATTTATACGACCTTACGTGATGAGAACGACTTGCAACTGCACGAGCCTCCGCTTATGCAGCGCGACTAAGAATAATTCTCAATAGCGTTTGAGGTCGTCGTGAAGTCCAAAGTCCTGCCGCTCGCCCTGCTGGCGACCGCCGCTCCCCTGTACGCGATGGCGGACGAGACCCCGGCCGACGACAAGAGTTCGGTCGAGGGCGTGGTGGTCACGGCCCGCGCCCACGACACCGTCGGCTCGACCGCCAGCAAGCTGGCCACGCCGCTGGTTGAGACGCCCCAGTCGGTCTCGATCATCACCGGCGAGAAGATCGACCAGCTGGGCCTGACCTCGCTGAACCAGGCCATGCGCTATGTGGCCGGCGTCACGCCCGAAACCCGCGGCGGCTCGGTCACCCGCTACGACCAGTTCAAGCTGCGCGGCTTCGACGTCACCACCACCTTCCTGGACGGCCTTTCGAGCCAGTATCCGGGCTGGTACGCCGACGCCCAGGTCGACGCCGCCTCGGTCGAGCGCATCGAGATCCTCAAGGGCCCGGCGTCGGTGCTCTACGGTAACTCGCCCCCCGGCGGCCTGCTGAACTTCGTATCCAAGACCCCCCAGGCCGTCGCGGGCGGCGAGGCCGAGCTGCGCTTCGGCAGCCGCGACCTGATCGACGCCTCGATCGACACCACCGGCCCGATCGCCGGCGACCCGCGCTACACCTACCGTCTGCTGGCCATCTATCGCCAGGGCGACGGCCAAGCCCAGACCACCGAATACGAGCGCATTCTGGTCGCGCCGTCGTTCACCTGGCGTCCAGACGACGCCACCACCGTGACCATTCTGGGTCGCTACCAGCACGACCCGAAGTCCAACTCCTATGGCTCGGCCCCGTCCAAGGGCTCGGCCTTCGCCAATCCGTTGGGCCAGCTGGAACCAGACTTCTACGACGGCGACCCGAACTTCGAGGCCTATAACCGCAGCCAGGTGCAGATCGGCTATCTGGCCGAGCACCGGTTCAACGACGTCTTCGCCGTCCACCAGAACCTTCGCTACACCCGGGTCGAGGCCAACTACGAGTCGGTCTACGCGGCCGGGCTGGCCGCCGACAACCGCACGCTCTCGCGGGGCACGGCGGCCTCGCTGGAAAGCAACGACGGCTTCGCGGTCGACAACCAGCTGAGCGCCCACTTCACCACCGGAGCCCTGACCCACGACGTGCTGCTGGGAGTCGACTACCAGCACATGATGGCCAAGGTGCAGTTCGGCCTGGGCACGGCCCCGGACCTGGACATCTTCGCCCCGGTCTATGGCCAGACGATCCTGGACCCGCGCGTCGCGGGCAACGGCTACTATTCGTCCGACAGCCGCATCAAGCAGGAGCAGATCGGCTACTACGCTCAGGACCAGATCAAGTACGGCAAGCTGGTCACCCTGCTCAGCCTGCGTCGCGACGACGTCAAGCAGGAGACCCTGGCCCTCGGCGCCGTCCCCTTCCCGACCACGATCGACCAGGGCAAGACCACCGGCCGCGTCGGCGTGCTCTATCACTTCGACAACGGCTTCGCCCCTTACGCCAGCTGGTCGCAGTCGTTCGAGCCCCAGGGCCAGACCGACTTCGCCGGTAGGCCGTTCGACCCGGTCACCGGCAACCAGATCGAGGGCGGCGTGAAGTACGAGTCCCCGGACAAGCGCATCTACGCCACGCTGGCCGCCTTCGAGATCAAGCGTAAAAACGCCCTGACCGCCGACCCCGACCACCTGAACTTCAGCGTACAGGGCGGCGAGCTGCGCTCGCGCGGCGTCGAGTTCGAAGGCCGCGCCAAGCTGACCGACCGCGTGAAGCTGACCGCCGCCGCCACCAAGCTGGACGTCGAGTACACCAAGAGCAACGACGGCCTGCTGGGCCTGACCCCGGTGGGCGTCGCCGAGAAGACCGCCTCGGTCTTCGTCGACTACGACTTCCCCGGCGCGCTGGACGGTCTGGCCGGCGGCCTGGGCGTTCGCTACGTCGGCCCCAGCTGGGGCGACACGGCCAACACCTTCAAGTCGCCGTCCTACACCCTGGTCGACCTGACCCTCAGCTACGAGCTGGGCAGGCTGAACCCGTCGCTGCGAGGCTGGCAGGCCGCCGGCAGCGCCACCAACCTGTTCGACAAGCGCTACGTCTCGTCGTGCTACTCGGCCGACTGGTGCTGGTTCGGCGAACAGCGGACCGTCCAGGTCGGCCTCAAGCGCAGCTGGTAGCCGTGAGCTCCACGCTCCAGATCGCTCTGGCCGTCACGGCGACCCTCGCGGTCGCTGTCGGCGTCTGGCTGCTGTGGCTGGCCTGGAAGCGCAATCCCAAGCCGCGCGGCGGGCTGATCGCCAGCGGCTGGGCCCTACTGGTCGTCGCCGCCGCACTGCTCGCCCCTTGGGCCGGCGGGGACCGGGGCGTGGCGATCTCGACCCTGCTGGTCGCCGTCGCGGCCGCCATCTTCATCGCCATCAGCGGACGCTGGACTCTCCCGCACGGCAAGAAGGCCAAGCCGATCCGCGCGACGGCAGGCGGCGCGGATCCAGCCACGGGTCCGGCCACCACCTGGCCCCGCGCGGTCGCGACCGTGCTGCTGGCTCTGCCCGTCTCGACCGCCGCCTGCGTCGCCGCCGGCGTCGCCCTGGCCGTCTGGACGCCCGGCGCCCCGGCCGACAAGCTGGTCACCGCCGCCTTCGGCGCGCCGCTGGTGCTGGCCGGCGGCATGGTCTGGGCCTGCGCGGACCGCAAGCTGCTGCGCACCACGATCGGCCTGGTCGCCCTCACCGCCGTCTGCGCCCTCGCCGTCGTGCTGCGCCCGCACTAGGAAGATCGCCATGGACGCCGCCACGCCTCCCGAAAGCGCCGCCGCCAAGCCCGAACCGGCGAACCGCCCGTCGATCTGGCCCAAGGTCCCGCCGGCCTTCGTGCGCACCGTGCTGTCGGGCCATTCGGGCCTGGGCCTGGTCGCCGCCGCCCTGATCTACATCGTCTGCCTGTCGGGCGCCGTCGTGGTGTTCGCCAACGAGCTGAAGTTGTGGGAGGAGCCCGCCGCCCCGCCCCAGACCACCGCCAGCCCGCAGGCCGTCCAGGCCTTCGCCGAGGCGATCACCAAGGCCCATCCCAAGGCGGGCGTCGTCTATATGGGCCTGCCCTCGCCCGATATGCCGCGCCTCTACGCCTTCGTCGGCGAGCAGGTGTTCGTGGCCGACGCTCAAGGCCGGATCGCGGGCGAAGCCAGCGCGCCCTGGGTCCACTTCCTCGAGCACCTGCACATTTATCTGCATCTGCCCGAGACCATCGGCCTGATCGTGGTGGGTCTGGTCGGCGCGGCCCTGACCGGCCTGATCGTCTCCGGCTTCCTGGCCCATCCCAAGATCTTCCGCGACGCTTTCGCCTTCCGCTGGGCCGGCGCCAAGCGGCTGTCTCAGGCCGACCTGCACAACCGCCTCAGCGTCTGGGGCGCGCCGTTCCACCTCGTGGTCGCCTGGACCGGGGCCTATATCGGCCTGGCCACCCTGCTGCTGTTCGCGGTGGCCGGCGTGACCACCAAGGGCGACATCGCCAAGGTCACCGCTCCGATCTACGGCGAGGTCCCCAAGGCCGACCCGACGCCCGCCGCCTTCCCCGACCTGGTCAAGACCCTGGCCTGGTTCGACGGCAAGCCGGACCTGAAGCCCACCCTGATCTCACTGACCGCGCTCGGGACCAAGGGCCAGATGGTCGAGGTCAACGCGGGCATGCCCAAACGATTGATCTACGCCGAGCGCTACACCTTCGACGTCCAGGGCCGGATGACCCGCAAGTTGGGCCTCTCGAACGACGGTCTGGGCAAGCAGGTCTTCGCCTCATCCTATCCGCTGCACTTCGGCTCGTTCGGCGGCTTGCCGGTCAAGATCGCCTACGGCCTGCTGGGCGCGGCGCTGTGCGTGGTCACGTCGAGCGGCGTGACCATCTGGCTGACCCGCCGCCGCGACCGGGGACGCCCGGCAGAACGGCTGGAGAAGGCCTGGGCGGCCATTGTCTGGGGCTCGACCTTCGCCCTGGCCCTGTCGGCCGCCCTGCTGCTGGCGCTGAAGGTCCCGCCGGTCTGGACGTTCTGGGCGCCGCTGGCGGTGCTGATCGCGGCCGCCGTGGCGGTGAAGGACGCCCGCTTCTGGATCGTCAGCCTACGGATCGCCACCAGCGTGGCCCTGGCGGCGACCATGGCGATCCAGGCCGTGAAGTTCGGCGGTATGGCGTTCAGCGGCGTGGCCCTGGGCGTGAACCTGACCCTGCTGGCCCTGGCGGCGGTCATCGCGCCGTGGCGCAAGCCGCTGGCCCGGGCCGCGGCCTAGCCGTCGATCCAGTCGGTCAGCCCCTCGCGGACGTGGACCTCGCGCAGCGAGGGCATGGCGCGCATGCGGGACAGGTAGCGGGCGATGTTGGGCCAGACCGTCGCGGGCCTGGGCATATTGCGCGACCAGCGCATCAGCATGGTCGCCAGGAGGTCCGCCGCCGACAGCCGCGCGCCCAGCAGATAGGGTCCGTCCTGGTCGCCCAGATGGGCGTCG
The DNA here is from genome assembly GCA_017744495.1 of Caulobacter sp. GTDB lineage: Bacteria > Pseudomonadota > Alphaproteobacteria > Caulobacterales > Caulobacteraceae > Caulobacter. Next base: position 17,928 of record JAGIBE010000166.1, read on the forward strand.
ATGCGGTCCCAGATCGCCTCGATCCGGGCCCGCGAGGTGGCGGTGACCGCCTCGGTCCCCGCCTCGCCCGCCCACTCGTGGGGATAGAACCAGGCCCGAAAGGCCGGCATCACCGTGTTGGCCAGATAGACCATCCACTGCAGATAGGCCGCCCGCTCGGCCGCGCCGGACGGCGGAGCGAAGCCCGCTTCGGCGTGGCGCTCGGCCAGCAGCATCAGGATCGCCGCCACCTCGCAGACGGGCGCGCCGTCGACAATCAGGGTCGGCACCACGCCGCTGGGATTGAGCTTCAGATAGTCGGGATGTTTCTGGGCGCCGGTGGCGGTGTCGGTCAGGACCAGCTCGAACGGAACGCTCAGTTCGATCAGCAGCCAGTGGACCGCCAGGCTGGCCGTGCTAGGGCTGTAATAGAGCTGGTACATGCGATCCCTCACCCGTTTGCGGGGCGAGGGATCGGTCAGGGTGGTCAAGCTGTCAATCGCTGAGCGACGAAGCGCCGCCGGCGGGCGGCCTAATGCTTTTCGCGCCAGGCGGCCTTAGCGGCGTCCTTGGTCAGGCTCAGATGCACGCCGTCGTCGTCGATGTGATCGACCCAGGTGATCGGGATCAGGTGGTGCTTGAGGCCGCCGCCCAGGTCCAGCTTGGCCAGTTCGATCTCGCCGCCGACCACGTGGTCCACCCGCCCGACATGGCCCCCGTCGGAACCGACCACTTCCAGATGTTCGCGGATTTGCGAGGCGTCGATCATGGGGATCCTCCTTTTGATGGACGTCAGGAGGGCAAACGGACGGCGTCGCGGCGCAGTTTCCAAAAGGCTTGCGGGTGGCGACCGTTCCCCTTATGTTCTAGCCAAGGTTGCGGCTTTGCTCTGGTCGCGTTCCTGGCTATCACTCGAGAAACGGCCGTCCCCTCCAGAGGAAACACCGATGATCCGACCGCTCGCCGCCCTGCTCCTCGCAGCCAGCGCGACAGCCTGGACGGGAACCGCCTGGGCTCAGGCGGCCGAGCCGGCGACCGCTTCGGCGACGGCCGCGCCGGCGGCCTCTGAACCCCCACCCGCTCCCGCGCCCGCGACGCCCCTGCCCCGCGTGGACGCCGTGTTCGCGGCCGACGGGGTGACCATCACCGACGGCGGCAAGAGCGTCCTATTCTACCGCACGGCAGCCGCCGATCCGCGCGAGCCGGGCCGGCTGAACTACGTCCATCCGATCTGGGCGCCGGACGGCGCGGTGCTGACCGAGGACCGCCCCGCCGATCATCTGCACCAGCGCGGCGCGTTCTGGAGCTGGCACCAGGTGCTGGTCGACGGCAAGAATGTCGCCGACGGCTGGTTCATGAAGGGCCTGACCTTCAACCTCCGCGAAAAGCGCTTCAAGGGCGACGCGGCGGGCGGCGGAACCCTGGTGGTCAACGCCGACTGGATCGTCAATTCCACGCCCGAGGTGCAGTACGTGGCGCGCGAGACCACCAAGGTCCGCGTCTATCCGCTGAAGGACGGCGCGCGGCGCATCGACTTCGACACCGTGATCACCGCCCGCAGCGACACCCTGGGCCTGGGCGGCAGCGACGACGTCAAGGGCTATGGCGGCTTCTCGGTGCGGCTGATCAGGCCCGATCGCCTGAATTTCGGCTCGGGCGGCAAGACCGTGACCCCGGCGAACGAGCCCGTCGAGGCGGGCAAGTCCATGGGCTTCGCCTGGACGCAGGGCGGCGGCTCGCCCGCCTGGACGGTGGGCCTGGCCTGCAAGGCCAATGGCGCGCCGATCACCCGCTGGATCCTGCGCAAGGAACTGTCGATGCAGAACTGCGTCTTCCCCGGACGGGCGCCGTTCGTGCTGAAGAAGGGCGAGACCCTGCGCCTGCAGTCGACGCTGATCCTGCGTCCCGCGACGCCGCCCGCCGCTGGAGCCAAGAAGGGCTGATCGATGGCCGAGATCCTCAACCTGAACCAGGCCCGCAAGGCCAAGGCCAAGACCGACGCCAAGACCAAGGCCGCCGAGAACCGCGCCAAGTTCGGCCGCGCCAAGGTCGACAAGGCCCTGGACGCGGCGCGCGCCGAAAAGCTGAAGCGCGACCTGGACGGGGCCAAGCGGGAAGAGTGAACGAGCGCGCGGCGTTCGAATGAACTCTTTCGCGACATCGATCCCCCGCTTTCGCGCCCCATAGCCGAGACGCTTGCGGCGCGAGATCGATGTTGGCCTAGCGCGGAGCCAGCGGACGGCGGGATGCGCCCTGCATCGCCTCGATCGCCTGCTCACGCGCCACGCGGCCCAGCCATGCCTTGCACGCCGTGGCGCGCTGCTGAAGCCCGGCCAGCCGACCGAATATGAATTCCTTATGGATATGGACCGTCTGTTCCATCACCGTCGCCTCGATTGCGTTACGATGAGGAGGTTTTCGCGCCGCGAGCGCCGCGTGACAAACGGAGCCTCCTTGGGTAATCATAAGCACCACTTATGCCAGACATCCTTGCCACCCTGCCGCTCAGCGCCATCCGGATCTTCGAGGCCGCCGCGCGCCTGAAGAGCTTCACCCGCGCCGCCGACGAGTTGGGCGTCAGCCAGGCCGCGGTCAGCTGGCAGGTGAAGGCCCTGGAACAGCGCCTGGACCAGCCGCTGTTCACCCGCCTGCCCCGCGAGGTGACCCTGACCCCGGCCGGCGATCGGCTGTCGCGGGCGGCGAGCGAGGCGATGAGCGTCCTGCGCATGGCCGTGTCCGACCTGGTCGACACCGAGGAAGGCGTGCTGTCGATCACCACGGTGCAGAGCGTGGGCGGCCAGTGGCTGGCGCCGCGCCTGGGCGGTTTCCAGATCGCCCATCCCAGGATCGCCGTGCGGCTGGACGCCTCCAGCCGGGTGGTCGACCTGCAGCGCGAGCCGTTCGACCTGGCCCTGCGCGCCGGCCACGGCGACTGGCCGGGACTGGAGGCGCACTTCCTGATCCCGGCGGCCCAGACCGTGCTGTGCACGCCGCAGGTCCTGGCCCAGGTGGGCGGACTGGCGACCCCGGCCGACCTGCTGCGCGCGCCGCGGATCGGCTCGCCGGACTTCTGGGCGTCGTGGTTCGCGGCGGCGGGGGTCGATACCAGCGGCGACCACGCCCCGCCGCGCCTGTCGGCCGACGCCCAGGCGTTGGAGGTGGCCTCGGCCCTCGCCGGTCAGGGCGTGGCCCTGGGCTCGCCGATCTTCTTCGCCCAGGAGATCGCCCAGGGCCGGTTGGTCGCGCCGTTCGACATCGTCGCCGACAACGGCGGCGGCGGTTATTGGCTGGCCTATCCGGCCGAACGCCGCCGGGTGCGCAAGATCGCCGCCTTCCGCGACTGGATCCTGGACCAGGCGGCGTCCGACCCGCTGGTCGCCCGCTATCGGAAGAGCTAGCGGCGGACCTGGTAGCCGTAGTGCTTGATGATGGCGACGGTGGTCGGCGACTTCAGAAAGGTCAGGAACGCCCGGGCGGCGGGGTTCTTCTCGCCGGTCTTCAACAGCACCGCCTGCTGCTCGATCGGCGCGTGGTCGGCGCTCGGGACCAGCCAGCGCGAGCCGCCCGGCTCGGCGATCACCTGCGACAGGGCCACGAAGCCCACCTCGGCGTTGCCCGTGGCGACGTACTGATAGGCCTGAGTGATCGAGGAGCCCTTGACGAGCTTCGGAGTCAGGGCGTCGTACACCTTCAACTTCCGCATCGTCTGCACCGCCGCCAGGCCGTAGGGCGCGGCGGTGGGGTCGGCGATAGACAGCTTCTCGAACTTGCCCGACTTCAGCACCGCGCCCTTGTCGTCGACCAGACCCGGCGTCTTTGAGTAAAGCACCAGCCGGCCGAAGGCGTAGGTGTAGCGCGTGCCGGCCACGGCCAGACCCTCGTCCTCGGCCTTCTTGGGCCGGTCGGCGTCGGCCGAGAGGAAGACCTCGTACGGCGCCCCATGGGCCATCTGGGTATAGAATTGGCCCGACGAGCCGAAGCTGAGGGTGGCGGTGTGACCGGTCTTGGCCTTGAAGGCCGCGGCGATCTCCTTCGCCGGCTCGGTGAAGTTAGCGGCGACCGCCACCTGGGTGTCGGCGGCCAGGGCCGGCCCGGCGCATACGGACAGGACGGCCCCGAACAGGGTCAGGCCCACGAGCTTGAAGCGACGGGTGATCATGAAATCTCTCTGAGCGGGGTCCGACGCCAGAAGCGTTATGTAGTTCAACTACCGAACGCAAAGAATCGTCAAGGCCCGCCGAGCGCCAACGACGCCAAGCGCCACCTAGTCGCGCAGGAAGCTGTCCACCAGCGCCTGGTCGCCGTCATAGACCCAGCACTCGGCCAGCAGGTCGTCGGCGATGCGGTAGACCAGGACGCGGTCCAGTTCGGTGACGACGCCGTCGCGCTCGAACGCCTCGCGGGCGATGACCACCGCCCGCTCGGGACCGGCGGTGACGTCGACGATGCGGACCAACTTGCGGCGGGTCCGGCGGCTGACCTCGGCCAAGGCCGCCAGGGCGGCGGCCAGGCCGACATGGTCGCCGGTCAGTGGATGATCGCCGAAATAGTGCAGGGTGAAGTCGGGGTGATAACAGGCGCGCAGGGCCGCCAGATCGCCGTCGCGCCACGCCTGGGCGTAGCGTTCGACGACCGCGCGGTTCGCCGCCGCCCGGCTCTCGGGGCTCACGCCGCCTCGGCGAAGCGGTCGCGGTACTGCGGCGGGATGGCGGCGTAGGCGGTGTTGGGCGCGACCTTCAGGGTGCGGCGCGCTTCCTCCAGCGGCATGGCGAACAGGGCCGGATAGTCCACCGCCGGCAGCCAGGCCGCCGAGCGACCGTTGCGCCAGGCCTCGCGCACGGCCTTGCCGTAGGGCTGGCCCAGCTTGGATTTCTGGAACTGGCGGGCGCCGGCCAAGGCGATGACGGCGAAGCCCAGGCTGCGGGTCTGGGCGTAGGAGAAGGCCACGACGCAGACCTCGCCGAGCGCGTCGGTGCCGTAGCCGGTCAGCACGTGCCAAACGTCGTGCACGTCGCGCATGCGGCGGGCGTACCAGGCCAGCGGATGAGCGGCGTCGACATCGGCCTCGGGGACCTTGCGGCTCTCCTCGGCCAGGCCTTCGGCTGACAGGCCGCGCGGGGCGATGAAGTCACGATAGGCCGCGCCCACCGTGCCGGGGCCGAACTGGGCCAGCCAGACCGGGTCCGACAGCCGTTCGGCGAACTCGTCGCGCTCATAGGCGATGCGGCCGCCCTCGGGCGTGCTGAGCAGGCGGCGGTAGCCTTTGGGGATCGCGCTGCCCGACAGGGCGCGCATGATCTCGAACACCTGGGCGGTGTCTTCCTTGTCGGCGATCAGGCGCCGAACGGCGCGCAGCGCTCGCAAAGGCTGCAAGTTGAACGCCTGGCGTCCCCGCTGCATCGGTTGTCGGGCCTTTGGCTCACCCAGCACTTGCGCGGCTGCGATCATGAGGCATGCTCCTGCTGACCCGATAAAGATGACATAGCGTCATTTTTATTCAAGAGGGTTCAGCGACCCACGATCCGGGACCTTGTCCGCCCGACGGCGGCCCAGACGGCAAAATGGGGACGAGCGAGATGGGCAGTTTGAAGAAGCGTTCGATCAACCTGGCCGGCCATGCGACATCCCTGGCCCTGGAGCCCGAGTTCTGGGCGGTGCTGCAGCAGGCCGCCAGCGCCGACAGGATCAGCGTGGCGGCCCTCATCCAGCGCATCGACGCCGGACGCAACGAGCGGCCGCTGGCGTCGGCCTGCCGTGTCTTCGCCCTGCATCACGCCCAGGCGGGTACGATTTAGCCCTGTTGGACGCCGGGCCCCGGCTTGGGCAGCGGGATCGGCGCCGGATTAGGCGCGCGTCGCGGCAGGACCGGCCGCTCGGGCAGGCGCATCGATAGCTCGGACGTCTTGACGGTCAGCAGACCCGAGCGCCAGCCGCCGATCACCAGGGCGATGATCAGCAGCAGGACGCCCAGCATCGTCAGCCCGACGACGCCGACATGTTGCGGTCGGATTTCATTGTGTCGGGCCATGAAGCCCTCCGTCTAACCCGCCGACTTGGGCGCGGCCGGAACCTTGGGCGCGTCGAGTTGCGGCGCTTTCACGTTGATGTCGACACTCTTCTTCTGGGTCATGCCGCCTGTAAAGACGAAGTAGGCGATCACCGCCACGACCACCACCAGGGCGCCGATGATGAACGCCATGCCGGCCCCGCCGCCGCTCGAGTTGGTTTCTTCAGCCACGTCAGTCTCCTGTGTTGTCCATCCCCGCCCAACAAACGGAAGCTGAGGGTCGAGGTTCCGACACGAGGTGCGACGGATGGCGCGAGGGCTTAAGCCGAGAGAACTTTGTGCTACATATGTTCCATGTCTCAAGGCTTCGACTCGCCCCCATCTTCTGGCGCTTTCCCCGGCGACCTTCCCACCCCCCGCATCTCGGACCTCGCCCGCCCGCGCGGGCCGGAAGGGGCGCGTCCGAACTATCTGGAGGGGCTGAACCCCGAGCAGCGGGCGGCCGTGGAGGCCACCGAGGGCCCCGTGCTGGTGCTGGCCGGCGCGGGCACGGGCAAGACGCGGGTGCTGACCACCCGCCTGGCCCATATCCTGGCGACGGGCCGCGCCCGGCCTTGGGAACTGCTGGTCGTCACCTTCACCAACAAGGCCGCGCGCGAGATGCGCGAGCGGATCACGCACATCATCGGCGACGAGGCCGAGGGCCTGCGCTGGTTGGGCACCTTCCACTCGGTGGCCGCCCAGATCCTGCGCCGCCACGCCGAACTGGTGGGGCTGAAGTCCAGCTACACGATCATCGACACCGACGACCAGGAACGGCTGCTCAAGCAGCTGATCGAGGCCGAGAACATCGACGCCAAGCGCTGGACGCCGAGGACTCTGGCGGGCCTGATTGACGCCTGGAAGAACCGCGGCTGGACGCCCGACCGGGTGCCGCAGAGCGAGGCGGGCGAGTTCGCCAACGGCCGGGGGATCACCCTCTATCGGCAATACCAGGAGCGGCTGCGCATCCTGAACGCCTGCGACTTCGGCGATTTGCTGCTGCACAACATCACCATCTTCACGGCCAATCCGGACGTGCTGGCCGACTTCCAGCGGCGCTTCCAGTACGTGATGGTCGACGAGTATCAGGACACCAACGTCGCCCAGTACCTGTGGTTGCGCCTGCTGGCCCAGGGTCGGCAGAACGTCTGCTGCGTGGGCGACGACGACCAGTCGATCTACGGCTGGCGCGGCGCGGAGGTGGACAACATCCTGCGTTTCGAGCGCGACTTCCCCGGCGCCAAGGTCATCAAGCTGGAGCGCAACTACCGCTCGACCGAGCACATCCTGGCGGCCGCCTCGGGCCTGATCGACTCCAATAAGAGCCGGCTGGGCAAGACCCTGTGGACCGAGGCCTCGGGCGGCGAGAAGGTCAAGGTCAGCGGCGTCTGGGACGGCGAGGCCGAGAGCCGGATGGTCGCCGACGAGATCGAGAAGGCCAAGCGCGCCGGCCGCAAGTACAGCCAGATGGCCATTCTCGTGCGCGCCTCCTTCCAGATGCGGGCCTTCGAAGAGCGATTCGTGATGCTGCAGATCCCCTACAAGGTGGTCGGCGGCCCGCGCTTCTTCGAGCGCGCCGAAATCCGCGACGCCCACGCCTATCTGCGCCTGATCCAGTCGCCCGACGACGACTTGGCCTTCGAGCGCATCGTCAACGTGCCTAAGCGCGGGATCGGCGACACCTCGGTGCAGAAGCTGCTGCAGATCGCTCGGCTGGAGGGCATCTCCACGGTCGAGGCGGCCCGGGTGATCATCGGCGGCGACGACCTGCCGGCCCGCACCCGCACGGCGCTGAGCAACTTCCTGCGCGACCTGGACCGCTGGCGTCACCTGGCGGCGACCATGCCCCACCAGCGCCTGCTGGAGCAGGTGCTGGAGGAGAGCGGCTATACCGACGCCCTGCGCCTGGACAAGGGCCCCACCAGCCAGACCCGACTGGAGAACCTGAAGGAACTGGTCCAGTCGATGAGCGCCTTCGACACGCTGGAGGCCTATCTGGAGCACGTGTCGCTGGTCATGGACCTGGACAAGGGCGCCGGCGACGACGCGGTCTGGATCATGACCCTGCACTCGGCCAAGGGCCTGGAGTTCCCGCTGGTCTTCCTGCCCGGCTGGGAGGAAGGCGTATTCCCCAGCCAGCGCAGCATGGACGACAAGGGCGAGAAGGGCCTCGAGGAAGAGCGCCGCCTGGCCTATGTCGGCATCACCCGGGCCCGCGAAGAGGCCCGGATCAGCTTCGTGGCCAACCGCCAGGTCTATGGTCGCTGGACCAGCCAGCTGCCCAGCCGCTTCGTGGACGAGCTGCCCCTGGCCCACGTCGATGCGGCGTCGGAGACCGGCTATTACGGCGGCGGGCCGGGCATGCAGCAGACGGTGTCGTCGCGCTGGGACGATCCGGGGACCAGCACCTTCACCGCCGGCAGCTATGACAGCCCGGGCTGGAAGCGGGCCCAAGAGCGGGCTTCGGGCTTCAGCGAGCGCGGCGCGACCTGGCGTTCGGGCGGCTCGGCCTCTCGCTCGGCCCCGATCGAGGGCGAGGGCCGGCTGGTGGCCGTCTCGGCCAGTTCGGCGGCCAGCGCCTACAAGCGCGGAGACCGGGTGTTCCACGTCAAGTTCGGCTACGGCAAGGTCACGGGCGTCGAGGGCAACAAGCTCAGCGTGTCGTTCGACAAGGCCGGCGACAAGAAGGTGATCGACAGTTTCGTGGAAAAGGCCTGAGGCGGGGGCGGGTTACGGCTGATTGACGGGGTCCCGGACAGGGCGGAGCGTCATCACAGGTCGAACACCTCTGGAGGACTCGCCTTGAAATCCGCCGCCCTGATCGCGACCGCCGTCGCCCTGCTGCTGCCCTGCGCCGCCCACGCCGCCGCCTGCGACGCCCTGAAGAACGCCACCTATGCCGGGATCCTGCGCGGCAAGTTCGACGCCTACCCGAACGCGTTGGCGGGGATCAGCCTGACCTTCGACGCTCAGGGCGTCGGCGCCGGGCGGGGCGTGATCGCCTACGACCCCGACAGCACGGCTGCGGTCCAGAGCTACTATTCCGGCGTTAAGTGCACCTCCAATTCCGACGGCAAGTCGGGCCTGCTGAACTTCGGTCCCAGCCTGGGGTCCAACAGCTTCACAGTCTTCGACAACGGGACGCGCATCTGGACGAAGCACGAAGTCCCCGGCCGACCGATCGGGGGCTGGCTCTTCCGCGAGCCGCCGGCGCCCAGGCTTCCCTGACGCCCCGCGACCTGAGGCGCGTTGGATCGCACGCCAGCGCCCCCCATATCTTTGGGATGTCCCCTCCCCGCATCCGCGTCGTCGATCTGGAGACCGCCGGCGACGGCCCGCACGCCGTCTGCGAGATCGGCTGGCAGGACGTCTCCCAGGACACCAACGGCCAGTGGCGCCTCGACGAAGACCGCGGGTCGATGCTGGTGAACCCGGGCCATCCGATCACGCCCGAGACCATGGCGGTCCATCACATCCTCGACGCCGACGTCGCCGGCGCGCCATTCTGGAAGGACGTGGCGGGCGGCGTCCTGAAGCCCGACGGCGGCGTCCTGGCCCTGGCGGCCCATCGCGCGGCTTTCGAGCAGCGCTATTGCACGCCGAGATTCACCGGCGGCGCGCCCTGGATCTGCACCTGGAAATGCGCCTTGCGCGTCTGGCCGCACATGACCAGCTTCTCCAACCAGATGCTGCGCTACCAGCGCATGCCCGAGGGCCTGGTCCATGAGCTGGGCCTGCCGGCGCACCGGGCCCTGCCCGACGCCTACGTCACGGCCCACCATCTGCGCGACATGCTGAACGCGGCGTCGCTGGAGCAACTCCTGGCCTGGAGCCGCGAGCCGGGCCTGCTGCCGCGCGTACCCACCGGTCCCGACCGGGGTAAGCCGTGGGATCGCCTGACCGCCGACGCCCTGCGGACCCTGGCCCAGGACCGCGACCCGAACCTGCGCTTCAGCGCCGAGACCGAACTGCGCCGCCGGGGCGAAGGCGCGGACCAAGTGACGGTGGAACCGAAACAGCGAACTTTATTCTGAGCGCAATCGCGATCAAACGGCCCGTCGAAGTCTAAGCTATCCAGCCGAACGCTTCGTCGCGAGACCCCTCCATGAATCCTGTCCAGCAGGCCATCTGGTTTCTCGAAAACCGCCTGACCCAGCCCGTCGACCTGGACGACGTGGCTCGGGCGGGGGGAGTATCGCGTTTCCACATGGCGCGCGCCTTCGCGGCCTCCACCGGCTATCCGGTGATCGGCTACCTGCGCGCACGGCGTTTGACGGAGGCGGCGCGGTTGCTGGCCCGTGGCGCGCCCGACATTCTGTCGGTGGCCCTGGAGATCGGCTACGGCTCGCACGAGGCGTTCACCCGCGCGTTCCGCGACCAGTTCGGGATCACACCCGAGCGGGTGCGTGCGGCGCGCGACCTGGAAGCCCTGCCCCTCGTGGAGCCCATCATGCTCGACAGCACACCCCGCCCCGACCTGTCCGCTCCCCGCTTCGAGGACGGACGCCCCCTGCTCTTGGCGGGCATTCTCCACCATTGCGACGCCATGGACGGCGGCGCGAGCATTCCCGGCCAATGGCGACGCCTGATCCCTCACCTGGGCCACATCCCGGGTCAGGTTGGCGGTGAACTGGCGGACGTGACCTACGGCGTCTGCACCAACGGCGATGATCACGGGAATTTCGACTATCTGGCCGGTGTCGAAGTCGATGACTTCTCCGACCTGCCGCCCGAACTGTCGGCCCTGCGCATCCCGGCCCAGCACTACGCCGTATTCCGTCACGCCGACCACATCTCGAAGATCCGCACAACGATGCACGCCATCTGGACTGTTTGGCTGCCCGCTTCCAGCTACGAACCTGTCGACGCGCCGCTGTTCGAGCGCTACGGCCCCGAGTTCAACCCGCGGACCGGTGAGGGCGGGCTGGAAATATGGCTGCCGGTCAAGCCGAAGGGGACCTAGCCCCGCACTCGAGCCGGGTTCCCGACCACCGTCGCCCCCTTGGGCACGTCGCGGGTGACCACGCTGCCGGCGCCGATGATGGCGTCGTCGCCGATGGTCACCCCCGGCACGATGATCGCCCCGCCGCCGATCCAGACGTTCTCGCCGATCACCACCGGCCGGGAATATTCGATGCCCGTGCGCCGCTCGATTGGATCGCGCGGATGCTCGGCGGTGTAGATCTGGACGTTCGGACCGATCGTCGTGGCCGCCCCGATCGTCACTTTGGTGACGTCCAGGATCACACAGTTGAAATTGAGGAACGCGCCCTCGCCGATCGAGATGTTGTAGCCGTAGTCGCAGTGGAACGGCGGGCGGATGCTGACCCGGTCGCCGACCTCAGCGAACAGTTCCCGCAGCAAGGCATGGCGTTCCGACGGCGGCAGGTCCAGGGCGTTGTAGCGGCCCATCCAGGCCACCGCCGCCTCGTGGTCGGCCATGATCTCAGGATCGACAGGGCTATAGAGGTCGCCCGCCAGCATGCGCTGCTTCTGGGTGCGGATGTCGGTCACGAGGCAAAGGCTCCTTAGTCGCCCCCTCCATGCCAGACGGCGCGCCATACGACAAACACGGGGATGTCCGGCCGCGCCTACAGCCGTTCCAACGCCTCGCGCACCACGTCCGGCGCGTGATCGATGACCCGCAGAAAGGCGGTCAGGGCGGCGTCGGCCCGGGCCTGGCCCAGTTCCAGCGCCGCCAGCTGCGGCAGGGGGATGCAGAAGGCCCGCGCGAACTCGTCCTGCGAGAGGCCGCTGCGCCAGCGCACGCCCTGGACCAGGGCCCGGGCGGAGCGGGCGTGACCGGGATCGGCTTGGTCGTCGATGGCGACATCGGCGGTGATTTGGGACCTGGTCATGAACGCTCCTGGCACTTCCCCCCGACGCCAGGGTGTGTAGCCGCGTTCCGTTGCAGGAATTCGACGCGAATGCGTCGGACAGGCGACTCTATCAGGGCCTTTGGGGTGGTTTGGCCGGCCCGGCGGCCAGGGCGCGGGCTCGCGCGTCCACGGCGTCGACGCCCTTCAGCGGATCGCCGGCGGCCTCGAGGATGCCGTTGAAGACCTTCAGATCCTTGGTACTGATCTTCTGGACATCCTTGTCCTTGGCCCATTCCAGCCCGATCAGCTGACCCAGGCGGCAGGCCTTGGGCAGCAAGGCCGGCTGTTCGGCCGCCCCGCCCTTGGCCAGCAGCTTGCCGACGATCTCGTTCCAGTTGGGCGAGCCGGGGAAGCAGAAGGTCAGGTGATCGCAGGTCCCGGTCCAGAACCGCTTGTACCAGCGCAGATGCTCGTCGGTGTCGAAGCGCAGCGCATCAGTCGGCTTGACCACCGCACGACAGTCGGCCCGCACGAACTCGCCCGCCCGCGCGGCCGGAGCGATCCCCAGCGCGACGACGGCCGCCACGGCCGTCCAAACCCTACCCGACGCCAACACTCACAATCCCCAAACACGATCGGCGCGCGCCCCGGTCAGGGGACGCCGCGCCGATCTCCGACAAACGATGGATTAAGCTCTGTCTTCCGACAAAAATGCGGCGGTCGCCTCGATCGCCTCGACCAGACCGACCCGCTCGATCGTCACGCCTTCGGGCAGACCGGAGAACAGCCGCGTCGGCGCGGCGGCGTCCAGCATCACGAAGACGCCGCGATCGTCGGCCCGGCGGATCAGGCGGCCGAAGGCTTGGCTGATCCGGGCGCGCGCTGTCGAGTCGTCATACCCTTTTCCGCCGAACCTCGCCCGGCGCGCCTTGTGCAGCACATCCGGACGCGGCCAGGGCACGCGGTCGAAGACCAGCAGGCGCAACGACCGTCCCGGCACGTCGATGCCGTCGCGGATGGCGTCGGTGCCCAAGAGGCACGCGTCCTCCTCCGCCCGGAAGATGTCGACCAGGGCGCCGGCCTCCAGCGGATCGACGTGCTGGGCGTAGAGCGCCAGGCCCTGGTCGGCCAGGGGACCGGCGATCCGCTCATGCACGGCCTTCAACCGGCGGATGGCGGTGAACAGACCAAGCCCCCCGCCGCCGGCCGCCAGGAACAGCTCGCGCATCGCCGCCGACACCTGGCGCGGATCATCCTTGCCGACGTCCGTGACCACGAAGGCGCGGGCGTTCTTCTCGTAGTCGAACGGCGAGACCAGCCGCAGCACCTTGGGCGTCTGCGGCAGGCGCGCCGCGCCGGTGCGCATCTCGGCCAGGGCGAAGGGGTCTTCCAGGGCCGGGTCGGTCAGGGTGGCGCTGGTCACCAGCACCCCGTGGGCGGGACTGAGGACGGCGGCGCGCAGCGGCTCGGTCGGGTCCACCCAGTGGCGGCGGCAGGCGGCGTCGACGACGCGGCCGTACAGGAACGTCGCCTCGAACCAGTCCACGAACTCGGGATCGTCCTCAGCGTCCTCGTCGATGGCCTTCAGGATCGAGCGCCAGGCTGGTAGGGTCATGCGGGCGCGGCGGTCCAGGCCGCGCAGTGCGCCCTCGATCCGGGCGCGCTCGCCGGTCGGCAGAGTGTCGGCTTCCTCATCCAGAACGTCTTCCAGATGCCGGGCCAGGGCCAGCAGCGGGGCCTCAATGGCCGCCAGGGCCTTGGCCGCCTCGCCGGCCCGCTCGCGGACCAGGTCGATGGCCGGACGGGCGGCGCATTGCAGCCCCTGCTCGGCCGCGCCGGGGCGGTCGGTGACACGGGCCCGCAACTGCTCGATAACCGAGACCAGATAGGTCTCGATAGGCCCGATCGGATTGACCTGGCCGTCCGGAGGGGCGATGCGGCCCGACCAGCCTTCGCCCGGCAGGGCGGCGGCGGCGTGCAGGGCGGCGTTCAGGGCCGCGCGGGCGCCCTCACGCTCGCCGATGATGTCCAGCAGCCGGGCCTCCAGCCCCCTGCCCCGGCGGCCGCGTCCTTCGGGACCGCGCAGCCAGCGCCGCAGTTCGGCGGCCTCGGCTCCGGACAGGGCGGCCGAGAAGGCGCTGTCGGCGGCGTCGAACAGGTGGTGGCCCTCGTCGAAGACGATGCGCTTGAGCGAGGTGGTCTCGTTGTCGCCCTTCAGCCCGCGCGCCGCCCGGGCCCCGTCGAAGGCCGCCTGGCTCAGCACCAGGGCATGGTTGGCGATGACGATGTCGGCCCGCTTGGAGGCCCGCACCGCCTTCTCGATGAAGCAGACCCGGTAGTGCTGGCAGCCGGCGTGGATGCACTCGCCGCGGCGGTCGACCAGGTTGGCCGGCCCCGCCTGGGCCGAGGGCGCGATGGCGAACAAGGTCGGCAGCCAGGCCGGGAAGTCGCCGCCGGTCATGTCGCCGTCGCGGCTGGCGCGAGCCCAGCGGGCGGCCAGCCCCAGGCCGATCAGATCGCCGTTGCCCAGTTGGGCGGTGTTGACCTGCTCCTGGAAGTTCAGGAGGCAGATGTAGTTCTCGCGCCCCTTGCGGACCACGGCCTTGCGGGCCCGGACCAGCGGGTCGGGATAGATCGAGTGGCTCTCGCGCTCGATCTGGCGCTGCAGGGCGCGGGTATAGGTGCTGACCCAGACCGACGGGCCGTTCATCTCCGACCACACCGAGGCCGGCGCCAGATAGCCCAGGGTCTTGCCGACGCCCGTGCCGGCCTCGGCCAGCATCATGCGCGGCTCGCCCTCGCGATCGCGAGGCTCGAAGGCGTACGCGGCTTCCCGGGCGAAGGTGTCCTGGGCCTCGCGCACCTCGTCCAGGCCCGAGCGGTGCAGCAGTTCGCGCAGGCGCTCGCTGGCGCGTTCGGGATCGACGGGACGGCTGCCGGGCTCGCCGGCGGGCGCCTGGTCCTCCCACTCCGTGGCGCGGGCCCAGACGTCGAGACCGGAGCTGCGGAACTGGTTGCCGACCGGCGCGGAGCGCAGGGCGTCGACGACCGCCGGCCCCCAGGCCCAGCCGGCCCGGGCCAGGGTCTCGGCCACCGCCAGGGCCTCCTCGCGCGACGGCCGGGGCGTCAGAGCCAGCTCATGCAGCAGGGCCGAGGCGGCGTCGCGCAGGGTCTGGGCCTGGGCCGCCGCGCCCTTGGGCTCGGGCAGACCCAGCGCCGTGGCCAATCCCACGGCCGAAGGGGCGCAGAAGGTGGCCGGACGGGTGAAGGCGTAGAGCTCCAGCACGTCGAACACGCCACGCCCCCGGGCCGGGGCCTGCAGGTTCAGCCGCTTGGCCGTCATCGAGGCGTGGGCCACCAGCACCGGCCCGTATTCGAACAGGTCGCGAGCGTCAGGCGTACGCAGCACCCGTCCTTCGCCTGAACCGTCGGCCACACCGGCGCGCGGGCCGGGCAGAACCACCAGAGCGGGAGCGAGATCGAGGGCGGGAATCTGTGCGGTCACGCGCCCTTTTAGCGGATCGGCGCGGGAAACGGAACGGGAACAATCCACAGCTTGGCGATCCTGCAAGGCTCTGCCATGGTCTCAACCTCAAATGGAGAACCTGATGCGCCCCATGCTCCTCGCCGGCCTGCTCGTGCTCGCGCCCTCGCCCCTGTTCGCCCAGGTTCTCGACCCGGCCAAGCCGACGATCACCGTGATCGGCGACGGTCGCGCGGAGGCGCCGGCGGACTTCGCCTGGCTGTCGTTCAACCTGCGCGGCGAAGGCGCCACTTCGCCTGAGGCGGTCACCGCCCTGACCACCGCCCGCCGCAAGCTGGAGGCCAGCTTCAAGGCCCTGCCCGGCAAGCCCGCGCTGGAGTCGCGCGACGGCACGATGAGCATCCGCGAGGTCCGCCCCAAGGCGTGCCAGAACAACTACGGCGCGCCCAACCTCAGCACCGGCGAGTGCGCGGTGATCGGCAGCGTCGCGATGGCCAATGTGCAGGTGAAGGTGACCCCGGCCAAGCAAGTGGGCGACGTGGCCTCGCTGGCGGCCCAGCTGGGCGCGGCGGACGTCAATGTCAGCAACGGCGGCCTGATCGACAACCAGGTGCTGGAGGACAAGGCGATGCGGGCGGCGATCGCCGACGCCCAACGCCAGGCCAAGCTGATCGCCGACGCCTCCGGACGCACGCTGGGCTCGATCCAGCGTATCCAGGACTCCCAAGCCAATGTGGTCAACGGCGTGCCGGCGCCGCCACCGCCGCCACCGCCGGCCTACGAGGCCCAGGACGTTGGAGCGTTCACCGCCGCCAGGTTGGCCGCGCCGCTGACCGTGACGCCGCCGCCGATCACCCGCACGGCGCGGGTCACGGTGACATACAACATCGTCCCGTAGGCGATCAGGCGGAGATTACGCGATCGGGGTTTCCGAGGAGCCGCCCTCAAGGCGCTCGACGGCGTCCTCGGCCATGTTGGCGACTTCTTCGTCTTCGCTCTCGGCGGCGAGGCGGTACAGCTGCACCGCCTTGGCCCGGCTGGCCTTCACGCCCTCGCCGTCCTCGTACATCTGGCCCAGATCGTAATAGGCGGTCAGATTACCCGCCTTGGCCGATTGGGCGTAGAGGCCGAGGGCCTTCTCGAAATCGACCGCCACGCCTTCGCCGTTGTGATAGGCGGCGGCGACGTTCGCCAAGGCGACGGCCGAGCCCTGCTGGGCGGCGTCGACATAGAGCTTCAGCGCCTGGACCGCGTCCTCCGGCACGCCATAGCCCTGCAGATAGTACGAGCCTAGATCATTGATCGCGTCGACCGAACCCGCGGCGGCCGCCTTGCGCATCCAGGCCACGGCCTGAGCCTGGTCGGTCGGCACGCCCTGCCCCAGTTGATAGGCGAGGGCCAGCTTGTACATGCCGCCCTCGTCCCCGCCCTGGGCGGCGCGCAGATACCAAACCAGGGCCTGGGTCAGGTCGTCGTTGCTGGTCTCATACACGAGGCCAGCGTTGTAGGCCCCCAGGGCGTCGCCCCGCGCGGCGGCGGCCTTGTACAGCGACAGGGCCTTGGCCTCGTCCTGATCCAGGTCGTTGCCCTCGAAATAGAGATTGCCCAGGGCGATCATGCAGTCGGTGTCGCCCGCCTTGACCCCTTGCTCCAGCCAGCGCACGGCGGCGTTGACGTCGCGCTGGTCGCCCTCGCCGTCCAGATAGCTGCTGGCCAGCAGGTCGTAGGCCGTGACGTCGCCCGCCTGGGCGCGGCGCAGGAGTTCGGCGCGGCTCGGTTCGCTGGCGGCGACGGGCGCGGCCGGAACCGGCGCCGAAAGCGCGGGCGCGCCCACGGCCAGGATCGCCGCCAAGGCCAAGCCTGCAAAGCTGTTGCGAGCCATCGACACCATCTTCGTCACGCCCCTAAACGACTATCCTTCGGGTAGTCTCGCGTACCACTGTTGTCAAAACACCGGAAAGCGGCAGGTAGCCGCATGGAAACGGAACAAGAACATGCTATAGGCCGATCAATGGCCGAGGCGACCGCCCTTCCCCCCCGTTTTCAAGAGTGGTTCGCCGCGCGCGGCTGGGCGCCCAGGCCGCATCAGATGGCCATGGTCGAAAAGGGTCGCCAGGGCCGCGACGCCCTGCTGATCGCCCCGACCGGCGGCGGCAAGACCCTGGCCGGCTTCCTGCCCAGCCTGATCCAACTCTCCGAGCGCGCGCCGCGCAACACCCCTGCCGGCGTCCACACCCTCTACATCTCGCCGCTCAAGGCCCTGGCGGTCGACATCGAGCGCAACCTGGCCACGCCGATCCGCGAGATGGGCCTGAACATCGTGGCCGAGAGCCGCACCGGCGACACCGGCGAGGCCCGCAAGCAGCGCCAGCGCCTGCGTCCGCCCGACATCCTGCTGACCACGCCCGAACAGCTGGCGCTGTTCTGCGCCTGGGAGGGCGCGCGGGAGTACTTCGCCGACCTGTCCTGCGTGATCATCGACGAGGCCCACGCCCTGTGGCCGTCCAAGCGCGGCGACCTTCTGTCCCTGGGCCTGGCGCGCCTGCAAAAGTTCGCGCCGAACATGCGGCGGGTGGGATTGTCGGCGACGGTGGACGATCCGGGCCTGGTGCGGCGGTGGCTAGGGCGGGATGCCGAAGGGGTCGACCTCGTCCTCGGCCAGGGCGGCGCCCAGCCGATCGTCGAGGTGCTGGTGTCCGACGGCCGCGTGCCGTGGGCGGGCCACACGGCCGAGCACGCCATGGCCGAGATCTACGAGATCATCAAAGGCGCCAAGACCGCCCTGGTTTTCGTCAACACGCGCTTCCAGGCCGAGTTCGCGTTCCAGGAGCTGTGGAAGCTGAACGACGACGGCCTGGCCATCGCCCTGCACCACGGCAGCCTGGCGGCCGAACAGCGGCGCAAGGTCGAGGCCGCCATGGCGCGCGGCGAGATCCGGGCCGTAGTCTGCACCTCGACGCTCGACATGGGCATCGACTGGGGCGACGTCGACCTGGTGATCCAGTTGGCCGCGCCCAAGGGCGCCTCCCGGATGGTCCAACGGATCGGCCGCGCCAACCACCGCCTGGACGAGCCCTCTCGCGCCATCCTGGCCCCAGCCAACCGCTTCGAATATCTGGAGTGCCGCGCCGCCGCCGACGCCATCCTGGGCGGCCACCTTGACGGCGACCCAGCCCGCACCGGCACGCTGGACACCTTGGCCCAGCACATCATGGGCTGCGCGTGCTCGGAGCCCTTCGCCCCGACCGAGCTCTATGACGAGGTCCGCACGTCGGGCCCGTATGCCGACCTGTCGTGGGAGGACTTCGAAACCGTCGTCGACTTCGTCTCAACCGGCGGCTACGCCCTGCGAACTTACGACAAGTTCCGCCGCATCGTGCCGGGCCAGGACGGGCTCTGGCGGGCGCGCAACGCCCAGGCGGTGCTGGCCCACCGGATGAACGTCGGGGCCATCGTTTCGCCGGCCATGATCAATGTCCGTATCGGCGGCGGCAAGCGCCCCATGGGCGGGCGCAAGGTCGGCGAGGCCGAGGAAGGCTTCTTCGAGCAGATGAAGGCCGGCGACACCTTCATCTTCGCGGGCCAGGTCTGGCGCTTCAACAGCCTGGTCGGGGCCGACGCCTTCGTCACGCCGTCGCCCGATAAGGACCCGATGCTACCCAGCTGGGGCGGGTCGAAGTTCCCGCTGTCGACCTACCTGGCCGGCCGCGTGCGGGCGATGATGCACGACGAATGTGAATGGCCCGCCCTGCCGCCGGACGTGCAGGAGTGGCTGAACTATCAGAAGGTCCGTTCGATCATCCCCGACCAGGACGAGATGCTGCTGGAGACCTTCCCGCACGGGAAGCGCTTTCATCTGGTCTGCTATCCGTTCGAGGGCCGCCTGGCCCATACCACCCTGGCCATGCTGCTGACCCGGCGGCTGGACCGGCTGGGCGTCGGGCCGCTGGGCTTCGTCGCCAACGACTACGCCGTCGCCATCTGGTCGCTGAAGCCGATGGACCAGTTGGACCTGCAGGAGCTGTTCGCCCAGGACATGCTGGGCGACGACCTGGAGGCCTGGCTGGACGAGAGCTTCCTGATGAAGCGCGCCTTCAAGGCCTGCGCCCTGATCTCGGGCCTGATCGAGCGTCGCCATCCGGGCATGGAGAAGTCCGGCCGTCAGGTGACCTTCTCGACCGACCTGATCTACGACGTGCTGCGCCGCCACCAGCCCGACCACCTGCTACTGCGCTGCGCCCGGGCCGACGCGGCGACCGGCTCGCTAGACGTAGCCCGGCTGGGCGACCTGCTGGCGCGGATCGGCGGCGGGCGCATCCGCCATGCGGCGCTGGACCACGTTTCGCCCTTCGCCGTACCGATCATGCTGGAGATCGGCCGCGAGCGCGCGCCGGGCGACGCGGCGGGCGAGATGATCCTGGCCGAGGCCGAGGAAGACCTGATCGCCGAAGCGATGGCTTAGAGTGAGAGTATGGCTCCTAGTGAGAGTATGGGCGTGACCAGTCTGGCGTTCCAAATCGGCGATTGCGGCGGCCTGCGGCTCGAGATCGCGGGCGCACGCGCCGTGCTGCGCCACTCCGGCGCCCTGTGGCTGGAAGCCGAGCGGACCATGGTCGTCGCCGACCTGCACTTCGAGAAGGGCAGCAGCTACGCCGCCCGCTTCGGCCAGATGCTGCCGCCCTACGACACGCGCGAGACCCTGGACCGGCTGGAGCGCGAGCTGGCGGCCCTCTCGCCCGCGACCCTGGTCTTCCTGGGCGACAGCTTCCACGACGGCGCGGGCGAGGGTCGCCTGCCGCAGGAGGACCGCGTCCGCATCGCCGCCCTGGCCCTGGGCCGCCGGCTAGTCTGGGCGGTGGGCAATCACGACGAGGACGGGCCGCGCGCCCTGCCCGGCGACGTCGTGGACGAGGCGGCGATCGCCGGCCTGACCTTTCGCCACGAGCCCCTGCCCGGCGCTCAGCCTGGCGAGGTGGCCGGCCACCTGCACCCCGCCGCCAAGGTGACCAGCGGCCGGGCCACCGTGCGGCGACGCTGCTTCGTCACCGACGGGACGCGCCTGGTCCTGCCGGCCTTCGGCGCGTTCACGGGCGGCCTGAACATCCTGGACCAGGCCTTCGCCCCACTGTTCGGCGGACCCGCCCTGGCCGCCGCCTTAGGCCCCCGGCGCGTGCACGCGGTCGGCTGGAAGTCGCTGCGCCCCGATTGACGGATCACCCTCCGCGCCCGGGCGTTTGATCCCCGGGACGTTGGAAAATGGAGATTCCGTGATGCGACCGATCCTGATCGGCATCGGCGCCGTATTCGCCCTGTCGCCCCTGGCGACGCCCCCGGCCGCCATGGCCGGCGAGGCCCCGGTGAAGACCGTGGCCAAGCTCGACCCCAAGGACCCGAAGTACGACACGCCGGCCTGCAAGGCGCTTCGCGAGAAGGCGATAGACTACGAGGAGCCGGGCCTGCTCAAAAAGGCTGTCGGTATGGGCGGCAACGCGGTCGTGCCCTTCGCGGGCACCGTGGCCTCCGCAGCGCTGGGCATGCAGCAGAACACCAAGCAAGAGAAGCTGAGCAAACAGGTCTCGGAGGCTTGCGTGTCCGATCCGCTTAACGAGGAGACGCCGTTCATCAAGGCGCCGAAGGCCGAGGGTCAGGTCGACTCGGCGGTCGTGGTGGCCGTTCCCGTCGTCGGCGCGCCGGTGGCGGATGTCGCCACGGGCACGACCGTGAACGCAGCGGCGACCGAGGCGGTGGCCACCAACCCGTAGCCTCTAGAGGTGGAGCGCCTGCTCCAGGGCGAAGGCCAGGGAAATGGCGGCGCCCGAGGTCAGTAGGGTCCGCAAGCGCGGACGCCAGGCGGGGCCGTCATGATTGGTCACGTCCCAAAGCCACTGCAGGATGAAGACCAGCAGGAAGCCTGAGAGCTGCCAGGCTGGCTCGAACTTCAGGCCGCCCAGCAGCAGGCCGAAACCGGCCAAGGGAAACAGCAGCGAAAGGCCCAGGGTCAACCAACGGGGGCTGGCGCGCTCGATCTCCAGACCGCAACGCACACCGCCCAGGTACGACATCATAGCGGTGGAGTAGGCCAGCAGGCTGATCAGGGCGACCTGCCGCATGTCGATGGGGCCGTAGCAGAACAAGGCCGAGCAGACGATGAACGGCACCAGAGTGGCCAGGCCGCAAACCCATACGGCGGGGGGCACCGGCACGCGATCCTGGGTGTGATCGGCCCTTGCTGCTTCGAACGCCATGTCTACTCCTTCGGGCGCGAGCTCCGACGCGCGCCCTCCCCCCCGGAAGGGACCGACTATTACCGAGGTCAGCCCATAGGTCCACGGACGATCTTTGGCCACAGGACACAGCCTGTGGACGAGCGTGAAGACTCGCACACCTCAAGAGACTTGGAAAGCTTGGCTTTAGAGCTGGAGCGGTCCGCGGAGTCAGCGGGCCCAGGTCGACAGGCGGCTGAGGGTGTCGCCGTCCAGGGCGCCCGAGGGCTGCATGTTCTGGTCGCGCTGGTAGGCGGCGATGGCCATCTGCAGGGCCGGCGAGGTGACGCCGTCCTGGGGACCTTGGTAATAGCCGAGCTTGGACAGCGCGCGTTGAGCGGTGGCCAGGCCGGCGCTGGGGGCGGCGGCGGAAGCCACGGCCTGGGCGGGCGCGGCGGCCTGCGAGCGGAAGGCGCTGGCTGAACGCTCGGCGATCCGCTGGCCCTCGGCGGTCAGCTGGGCGCGCAGGGCCATGGCGCGGGCGCGAGAGGCGGTGTCGCCCGACCGCGCCGCGATCAGATACCACTTATAGGCTTCGGTCGGGTTCTGGCTGACGCCCCACCCGCCTTCGTAGAGCTGGGCCAGGTTGAACTGACTGTCGACCAGGCCCAGGTCCGCGGCCTTGCGGAACCAGCCAGCGGCCTTGGTCGAGTTCCGCTCGCCGCCTTCGCCCTTGTAATAGTAGAGGGCCAGGTTGTGCATGGCGCGGGCTTCGCCGGCGGTGGCGGCGCGCTCGGTCCAGCGACGGGCCTCGCCGAGGTCCTTCTTCACGCCGCCTTCGCCCTGTTCGTAGAGCTTGGCCAGGTAGAACTGAGCGCGTGGCAGGCCGAGATTGGCGGCCTTGCGCAGGCTTTCCAGACCGGTGCGGTCCTTGGCCTCGATCCGGCGCACGCCGTCCTCATAGAGGGCCTGAGCGTTCTCGGCGGGCGGCGCGGCGGGCGCGGCGTCGATCGGGGCGGCTTCGACAGGCATCGCGGCGCTGGTCAGGGCCACGGCGGCGCGCGGCGCGCCGACGGTGTCGGCCTCGGCGGTGCGGATCTCGCCGGTCGCCTTCTTGGCCGTGCCTTGGGCCACGCGGTCCGGCACAGGACCCGTGCCCTGGGCCATGCTCATGATCACGCCGGCCGAACCGACGCCAAGACAGGCGGCGGTGGCCGAAACCATCAGGGCGGTCTTCATGCCGCCCTTCTTGGCCTTCTTCTCGGAACCCTTGGCGCCGAAGCCGGCGAACAGCGAGGTCGCGGGCTTCTTGGCCTTGGTCTTGTCCTTGCCCTTGGCGTCGCCGGACAGGGCGGCCTGGCGCGCGGCGGCGCGGGCCTGCTCGATCACCTCGCGGGTCGACAGCGGGCGGCTGGGCGCGGCCGGTTCTTCCGGGGCCGAGAAGCCCGAAGCGCCGAACTCGGGCGCCGAGAAGTCGCTGTCGTAATCGGCTTCCGGCTCGAACGCGCCTTCCGGCTCCAAGGCCGAGGTGAAGCCGTCGGCGGCCTCGAAGTCCTCGTCGCCGAATTCCAAGGCCGGCGGCTCCGCGGTCGGGAAGACCGGGGCTTCGTACGCCGCTGGAGCCTCGAAGGCGGCCGGAGCCGCGGTGCGGGCCGGGGTCGAGGCCTGCGCCGGGATGAAGGCGGCCGGCTGGTGGAAGACGTCCTCAGGGACGGCCTCGCCGCCGAATGAGAAGCGGTCGCCGTCGTCGAACGGCGATGGAGCGGGACGCGCCGGCGGCGCCGCGGCGGCCGCGGCTTGCTCGGCCAGGCGGCGCTGGGCGTCGGCCAGCTTGGTGTCGATCTTCTCGCGCGCTTCCTCCAGCAGGCGGGCGGTACGCTCCTCGCTCTGGCGGATGCGGTCGACCAGTTCCTGCGAGGTGCGCTCGTGGCGCTGGTTCAGGCGGTCGGTGACGCGGGTGACCTGGTCGCCGACGTCGTCGATGGCCAGGGCGTTGCGGCGCTCCGCGTTGCCGATGCGCTCGGCCAGCTTCTCGGTGATCCGGGCGATCTCGGCGCCCAGCTTCTCCAGGGCCTGGGCCTGGACGCTGTCGGCGCGGTTCAGCTTCTGGTCGATGCTGGCGGCGACCTGCTCGATGGCGG
>JAGIBE010000166.1:41648-69420 GCA_017744495.1 Caulobacter sp.
TGGCCGGTTTCGGCCTGCTGCTCGGCGGCCTGCACGTGGGCGGTCATCTCGCCCAGCTTGCGCTCCATGCGGTCGAAGCGGCCGTCGGCGCTCTCGCGCAGCTTGGCGGCCATCTCCAGGCGGGCGGCTTCCATGCGCTGGGTCAGACTGTTGGACAGATCATCCAGGCGCTTCTGGACGCCTTCGCCACCGTTGCTGGTCTCGACGGTGCGCAAGCGGCCGTCCAGCGCGGAGAACGAGGTCGTCAGGGCTTGCAGCGCTTCGGCGGTGCGAGCTTCGGCCGCTTCCAGACGCTGGCCCAGACGCGCCACGACTTCCTCGACCAGGGCCGAGGGATCGCCGCCTGCGGCGCCGGCCTGGGCGTCCAGACGCTGTTCCAGATGGGCGATGGTCTCGCGGGTGCGGGCCTCGCCCTCATAGAGATGGCCGGCGACCTTGCCGAGCGCGCCTTCCAGGGCGCGCAGGGCCTCGGCCGAACGCGGGCCGGCAGCTTCGGCTTCGATCCGGCGGAGACGTTCGGCGGCGCGGGCCTGGTCGGTCTTGATCTCGTCCACCGCGCCCTCGAACCGGGCGGCCACGGCCACCTGCTCGCGCTCGGCGGCGACCAGGCGCTGCAAGGCGCCGCGCACGGATTCATCGATACCGGAGATGGCCTGGGCCGAACGCTTCTCGGCCGCCTCGATGCGGTCGGTCAGGCGGTCCAGGGCCACGGCCACGCGACCGACCTCGTCGGCGGGATGCTCGCGCGCCTCGATGCGCGACGGCGCGCCGCGACGGTCGGTCTCGTAATAGGAAGCAGGATTGGCGCGATCGTTGTTGACCGCCAGGGACGGACGGGTCGGCTCGCCGAAAGCTTCCAGGGCGGCGGCGTCGACGCCCTCGCCCTCGATGATCATGCGATTGAGCCACTCGCCCAGCGTCATGCCGGAGCGACGCGCGAGGTCTTTAGCGACCTCGCGGGCCTTGGGGTCGATCCCCTTAACGCTCCATGGCGCGGCGGCCGTCATCCGAATCGTTCCCTATGCACCTGGGAACCAACGCTAGACACCGATTCCTAGCGTGTAAACGCGACCTCAACCGCTACATATAGCAATGGTCAAGATTAACTGTGGATGGTTAACAGGCACACCTTCTCAACGTATGTACCTAAGATTCGGCTGCACGTGGTTAACGAGCGTTAACGATTTGCAAGGCCGATTGTCGCAGGCCATGAGAGGGAAATGGACCTTCCCACGACCGTCGTCATCACTGTCGCCGCCCTGCTGTTCGCCGCCTTTTGCGGCTGGCGCGGAGCCCGTCCGATCAATGTTTTAAAGGGTCCGCGCATGGTTCCCTGGCGTCCGCTGATGGTGGCCGGCGCCGTCGTGGCCCTGCTGATGGCGGCCCATATCCTCAATCTGCTGGGGATGAAGACGGGCGACCCGCGCTACTAGGTCGCGGCCTTTTCGTCAGCCCGGAGACACCGCCGGACGACAGCAAGCCGATGTCCGCAAGCAAAAAGGGTATGGCCCACTTGCTGGGCGCGGCAATGTAGCGCGGCTGCCAAACCGGATCGTACTTGTCCTTGTACCGCCGCACGCCCTGGAAATTGTAGATTTCCTCGCCGCGCTCGTAGAGCAATCGGCCGACGCGCGACATGATGGGGGCCAGGGGGCGATCCTCCAGGCCGGCCAGCGGGGCCACCCCGAATTCGAACGCCTGGTAGCCCTGCTCCTTGCCCCAGCCGAGCAGCTCGACGAACAGGTAGTCCATGACGTTCTTGGGCGCGTCGTCCGAATAGCGCATCAGGTCCATCGAGAACGAGACCTTGTTGGCCGTCGTCCAGAGCGTGGCGAAGGCGACGATCTTGCCCTCGACCCGCACCAGGGCGACCGGGAATTCGGCCACGTAGCGCTCGTCGAAGCCGCCCATCGAGAAGCCCTTCTCGCCCCCGGCGTGGTGGGCCAGCCAGGCGTCCGATATCGCCTTCAGCTCGGGCATGACGGTGTGGACCTGGTCGTGGGGCAGCACCTCGAAGTTCGCCCCGCCCTCCCCAGCCTTGCGCCAGTTGCGACGCAGGACCTCGCGACGGCGGCCAGCCAGGGAGAAGGCCTCCAGCGGCACGGCGGCGCTCTCGCCGGTCTTTTGGATGGCCAACCCTAAATCGACGCTGTCGGGCAGGTCGGCAGGGCCCAGGGCATAGAAGCCGGCGCGGGCGGCGTGGGCGTCGGCCAGTTCGCGGAACCGCCAGAACAGTTCCATACGCTCGTCGTCGCGCCCGACTGGCGGTCCCATGGCGATCCACGAGCGGCCCCGCACGCCGAACATCAGGAAGCTCTCGCCCGAGGCCGAGAACAGGAAGCGCTTGTCGCCCAGCAGGGCCAGGTTCGAGGGCGGCTCGGCGTTCTCGGCCTTGGCCAGGATGGCGCGCACGCGGTCGAAGTCCGGGTCGGTGTCGTCGACGACCGGCGGGGTGGCGGGGGTGGCGATCAGCCGCCAGACGCCGATGGCCATCAGCACGATGGCGGCGGCGGCCGAGGAGCGGATGGCCCGGGCCACCTCCCGGTCGCCGATCGTCTTCATCACCGACTGGTCCGCGTATTCGGTGTGAGCGAAGGTCCACCAGCCGCACAAGGCCACCCCCACCAAAACACAGGCGGCCGACAGCAGCCAGCCGGGGGTGATCTCCATCCGCGAGAGGGCCGCCTTACGCGGGAAGGCCTCGTGGAATGGCAGCATGGCCAGCATGATCGCCGTCAGAATGACGGTCTCTTCCCAGTTCAGCCCCTTGAACAGAGCCAGGATCGCGCCCGCCGCCAGGGTGAACAGCGCCGCCCACCAGGCCGCGTCTAGGCGCGAGCGCAGGCCGAACGCCAGCAGGACCAGCACCAGGCCCAGGATTGACGAGACGAAGTGGCTGATCTCGATCAGCGGGCCGGGCGCCACGGCCACCCAGATCGCGAAGCGGGTCGGCTCGGACGGCGTCGCGCCCGAGGCGAGGAGCAGGATCCCGGCGCAGGCCGCCAGGATGGCCGACAGCGTCGGCGCGACGGCGAGGAAGGCTGGCCTCAGTTGCGGCGCGGACATCAAGACCCCTGATCGGCGAATCCCGGCGGGACACGTCATCGGCCTCTTCTATAGCGCGGCTCGTCCCAGGCGGGCGCCCATCGCGTGACAAACATCCGTTTGAATCAGCTTGCTCCCGTCGCTTCATGGCGTAGTCTGAGCGCCGACGGCGAGGAAACAGCGCCGCGCCACACACGAGTTTTAGGGAGAACGGCCATGGCGGATTTCGGCGGCGGCGACTTGGATGCCTTCCGGGCCGAGACCCGGGCCTGGCTTGAGGCTAACTACCCCCCGTCCCTGAACACGCCGATGACCGAGGACGACGCCCCCTGGGGCGGCAAGCGGTTCAAGTGGAAGAACCCCGACGCCAAGCTGTGGCTGGATCGCATGGCGCAGAAGGGCTGGACCGCGCCGATGTGGCCCAGGGAATACGGCGGCGGCGGCCTCTCCAAGGCCCAGAACAAGGTGCTGGAGCAGGAACTGCGTCGCATCAAGGCCCGCCCCGCCCTGATGAGCTTCGGCATCTGGATGCTGGGCCCGGTGCTGCTGGAATACGCCACCGAGGAGCAGAAGAAGCGCTTCCTGCCCGAGATCGTGCGCGGCGAGACCCGCTGGTGCCAGGGCTACAGTGAACCGGGCGCAGGCTCGGACCTCGCCTCCCTCCAGACCAAGTGCGAGGACAAGGGCGACCACTGGCTGATCAACGGTCAGAAGGTATGGACCAGCTACGCCGACCAGGCCGACTGGATCTTCTGCCTGGTGCGCACCGACACCACCAAGAAGCACGAGGGCATCTCGTTCGTGCTGTTCGACATGACCTCGCCCGGCGTCGAGGCTCGGCCGATCAAGCTGATCAGCGGCTCCTCGCCGTTCTGCGAAACCTTCTTCGACAATGTGAAGGTCCCCAAGGACCAGCTGGTCGGCAAGGTCAACGGCGGCTGGGACATCGCCAAGCGCCTGCTGCAGTACGAGCGCCAGAACATTTCGGCCTCGGGCTTCGGCGGCGGCGGCGGGCTGGACCTGGTCGAGGCGGCCAAGACG
Organism: Caulobacter sp.; assembly: GCA_017744495.1. GTDB lineage: Bacteria > Pseudomonadota > Alphaproteobacteria > Caulobacterales > Caulobacteraceae > Caulobacter. Next base: position 45,735 of record JAGIBE010000166.1, read on the forward strand.
GAGGTCGGGGTCGACGCTTCGGGCAAGATCGCCGACGGCGACCTGCGCGCCCGCATCGCCCATCACCGCATGGACGCCCACGCCTTCATGCTGACTGTTCGCCGCGCCGAGGCGGAGTCCAAGCAGGGCTCGGGCCCCAGCGCCGCCGTCTCGATCATCAAGTACGCCGCCGCCAAGATGAACCAGGAGCGCACCGAGCTGCTGGTCGAGGCCTTGGGCCTGCAAGGCCTGGGCTGGGAGGGCGAAGGCTTCACCAAGGACGAACTGGCCGTTCCGCGCGCCATGCTGCGCGCCAAGGGCAATTCGATCGAGGGCGGCACCAGCGAGGTGAACCTCAACGTCGTGGCCAAGCGGGTGCTAGGCTTGCTGGATCACCAGTAAGCAAGCGGCGCGAGACCCATGATCGAGTTCTGGTACGAGTTCGGCAGCACCTACAGCTACCCCGCCGCCATGCGCGTCGAGCGCCTGGCGCAGCAGGCGGGCGTGGCCGTCGCGTGGCGGCCGTTCCTGCTGGGACCACTGTTCCACCAGCAGCAGGGCCTGACCGACAGCCCGTTCAACGCCTTCCCCGTGAAGGGCGAATACATGTGGCGCGACCTGCAGCGTGTCTGCGATCAGGAAGGCTTGCCCCTGGTCCATCCCAGCCAGTTTCCGCGTAACGGGCTGCTGGCCGCGCGCGTGGCGATCTGCGGGCTGGAGGACGGCTGGACGCCGGCCTTCAGCCGCGCCGTCTACCAGGCCAATTTCGTCGAGGACCAGGATATCTCCAGGCCCGAGGTGCTGGCCCCGCTGATCGCCGGGGTCGGGGCGGGTCCGGAAGAGGTGCTGGCCAACGCCGCCTCGGACGCCATCAAGAACCGCCTGAAGGACCATGTCCGCCAGGCCCAGGAGCGCGGCCTGTTCGGCGCCCCCTCCTTCGTCACCGCCGACGGCGAGCTCTTCTGGGGCAACGACCGTCTCGAACAGGCCCTCGACTGGGCCGTCCGTCATCAAGATCTGGAGCAAGCCTGACATGGCCGTCCTGACCGAAGAACAGACCATGCTGCGCGACGCCGCCAAAGGCTGGACGCAGGACAGCGCGCCCGTGGCAGCCCTGCGCAAGCTGCGCGACGACGGTTCCAAAGCGTCGTTCGACGCCAAGACCTGGGCCGAAATGGGCGAGATGGGCTGGGCCGGGGTGATCGTGCCCGAGGACTTCGACGGTTCGGGCTTCGGCTATCTGGGCCTGGGCCTGATCCTGGAGGAGACCGGCCGAAACCTGGTGGCGTCTCCCCTGCTCTCCACCGCCATGATCGGCGCCTCGGCGTTGGTGCTTGGAGGCTCCGACGCCCAGAAGGCCGCCTGGCTGCCCAAGATCGCGACCGGCGAGGCCGTGGCGACCCTGGCTGTCGACGAGGGTTCGCACCACGCGCCGCTGAACACCGCGCTAGAAAGCAAAGAGGCCGGGAACGGCTTCGTGCTGAACGGCTCCAAGACCTTCGTGCTGGACGGCGAGGCCGCCGACCTGCTGATCGTCGCGGCCCGCACCTCGGGCAAGGCCGGCGACAACGACGGGATCACCTTGTTCCTGGTCCCGGATGACGCGCCCGGCGTGACCCGCACGCATCTGGCCCTGATCGACAGCCGCGGCGCCGCCAAGATCGACTTCGCCGACGTGAAGGTCGGCCCCGACGCCGTCCTGGGCGAGGTCGGCAAGGGCTGGGCGATCCTCGAGCCGGTGCTGGACCGCGCCTATGCGGGCCTGGCCGCCGAGATGCTGGGTACGGCCACCGCCGCCTTCGAGATCACCCTGGACTACATCAAGACCCGCACCCAGTTCGGCCAGGTGATCGGCACGTTCCAGGCTCTGCAGCACCGCGCCGCCAAGCTGTTCACCGACCTTGAGACCACACGCTCGTGCGTGGAGGCCGCTCTCGAAGCGGCGGATGCGGGCGGCGACACCCGCCTGCTGGCCTCGCTGGCCAAGGCCAAGGCGTCCGAAGTGCTGCATCTGGCGTCCAACGAGATGGTCCAGATGCACGGCGGCATCGGCATGACCGACGCTCACGACGCCGGTCTCTACATGAAGCGCGCCCGCGTCGCCGAGGCCCTGTTCGGCTCGGCCTCGTTCCACCGCGACCGCTACGCCCAGCTGTCCGGCTTCTAGGCTTAGCCCTAGGAACCGCCCTCCCCCGCGACGGTTCTTCCTGCTCCCCGACACGCAGGAAGAACCGTCATGAGCACCGATCCCAACGACAGGGCGCAGGTCGAAGAGCGCCTCTGGAAGGAACTGGACCACGCCCGGTTCGGCATGCTGGGCCTGATGAACAGCCACCAGCACTTCCAGCCGATGACCGCCTTCGCCGAGCCCGAGGCCGGCCAGATCTGGTTCTTCACCAAGGACGACACCGACCTGGCCCACAGCGCCAGCGGCGGGTCCGAAGCGATGTTCATCGTCCAGGCCAAGGATCAGGATTTCCAGGCCTGCATCGGCGGCGTCCTGTCGACCGCCCGCGATACCGCCCGCATCGACAAGTACTGGAATCCGATGGTCGCGGCGTGGTTTCCGGACGGCAAGGACGACCCGTCCCTGACCCTGCTGCGCCTGGACGCCAAGGACGCCGAACTCTGGATCTCCAAGGGCGGCGCGATCCGCTTCGCCTGGGAAACGGCCAAGGCCAATCTGACCGACACCCCGCCCGACCTGGGCGAAAAGGTCCACGTCAACCTGGGTTGACGCCGTATCGCCGCGCCCCGGGAAACAAACTTGTCCTTCAGCGCGGCGCAGCGGAATTTAACAAAGGATACTCAGCGTAGCGCTCGAGACAGGTATCCCAACTATTCCTCGAGTGTCGGGTTTCCGACATAAGCAATAGCGCTCACAGAAACCCATTGCAGGACCTGCATTTGCGTCGGCTACTCGACAACATCGTTCCGGCTTCGGACCTATAGCTTCAAAACTCTACCGCATGCCGGTGATCGATTCGCTCGACGGGACCGCCGCACCTTTGAAAAATCGCCTGCTCGCCGCCCTGCCGTCCGAGGATTTCGGGCTGATCTCGCCCCATCTCACCCATCATGAGCTGGAAAAGGGTCGGCATCTGTGCGAGCCCGGCGACCCCATCGACGTCGTCTATTTTCCCCACGACTGCGTCATCTCGCTGATGACGCTGATGGAGAACGGCGCCGCCATCGAGTCCGCGCCGGTGGGCCGTGAAGGCGCCCTGGGCCTGATGGCCGCCGTGGCGCCGCGCCAGTCGCTGGTGAGGGCCATCGTCCAGGCGCCCGGCTTCGCCTCGCGGATCAACGCCTCGGCCCTGCACGACGCCTGGACCCGCAGTCCCGCCCTGCGCGACCTCGTCGACCGCCACAACGAGGCCCTGTTCGGCCACGCCATCCAGTCGGTCGCCTGCAACGCCTTGCACGGCGTGGAGGCCCGCTTCTGCCGCTGGTTGCTGTCGTGCCGCGATCGCATCGACGGCGACACCATCAGCCTGACCCAGGAATTCCTGGCCGACATGCTGGGCGTCCAGCGCACCACGGTCACGGCCGTGGCCGGCTCGCTGCAGGCCAAGGGCCTGATCCGCTATCGCCGCGGCGTGGTCGACATCCTGGACCGCGCCGGGCTCGAGGCCATGACCTGCGAATGCTACGCCGCCGTGCGGCGCGGCTATGAGCGCCTGCTGCCGCTTCCCTTCGGCTGAGGCCTCCCCATCTCCAACGAAAGGTTGGAGAGGAAGCCCGCATGATCGTCCGCAACTGGCATGGCCGTGTGCCGGCGCCCCTGGCCGACCGCTATCTGGCCCTGATGCGGGAGATTGCCCTGCCCGACTACAAATCGACACCCGGCAACCTGGGCGCCTGGTGCCTGACCCGCCCCGAGGGCGAGATCGTGCATTTCGAGATGCTGACCTTCTGGAGCGACCTGGAGGCGATCAAACGCTTCGCCGGCCCCGACTTCGAGCACGCCAAGTACTACAACTTCGACGCCGAGTTCCTCCTGGAGCAGGAATCCTTCGTGCGGCACTACGAGGCTGTGAGCGAGTAGCGCTCTAGCGCTTGCGCGTCGGGAACGGCGCGTGGGCCAGGCGCAACAGGTTGGCCGCGCCGGGAGCGCCGAACGGCGTGCCGGCCACGATCAGCACGCGCTCGCCCGGCCCGACCAGGTCCAGCGACACGGCCTTGGCGACGGCGTCCGAAGTCACCACCTCCAGGCTGTCGGGCTGACCGCTGACGCGGGCCTCTACGCCCCAGACCAGGCACATGCGGCGCACGGCCTCGACGCGGGGCGACAAGGCCAGCACCGGCTGCAGCGGCCGCTCGCGCGACAGGCGGCGGGCGGTGGCGCCGGTGGTGGTGAAGGCCACCAGGCACTTGGTCGAGCCGGCCTTGGCGGCCTGGGCGGCGGCCACGACCAGGACGTCGGCGTCTTCGTCGTTGTGCGGCTGTTCGGCCTGCATCAGCTCGGGCCAGCGCGGGTCGCGCTCCACCCGCTCGATGATGCGGCTCATCATCGTCACGGCCTCTTCCGGATAGTCGCCGGCGGCGCTCTCGGCCGACAGCATGACCGCGTCCGCGCCTTCGTAGACGGCGTTCGCCACGTCCGAGGCCTCGGCCCGGGTCGGGGTCGGCGAGCTGGTCATCGACTCCAGCATCTGAGTGGCGACGATCACCGGGATGCCGCGCTCGCGGGCGGCGCGCAGGATGACCTTCTGGGCCACCGGCACTTCCTCCGGCAGCATTTCGACGCCCAGGTCGCCGCGGGCCACCATGACGCCGTCGCAGAGATCGAGGATCGGGCCCAGCACTTCCAGCGCCTGGGGCTTCTCGATCTTGGCCAGGACGGCGGCGCGGCCTTCGACGATGCGACGCAGCTCGGCCATGTCTTCCGGCGCCTGCACGAACGACAGGGCGATCCAGTCCACGCCCAGGCGCAGGGCGAAGGCCAGATCCTCGCGGTCCTTGGCGGTCAGGGGCGACATCGGGATCACGACGTCGGGCACGGCCACGCCCTTGCGTTCCGACAGCTTGCCGCCGTTGACCACCGTGGTGTTGGCGTAGCCGGGGCCGGCGTCGGTCACGGTCATCCGCAGCTTGCCGTCATCCAGCAGCAGGGTCGCGCCCGGGCGCATGGCCACCAGGATCTCGGGATGCGGCAGATGCACCCGCGTCTCGTCGCCCGGCGTCGGATCATCGTCGAACCGGAAGACCTGACCGGCCTTCAGCGTCACCGGACCGTCGGCGAACTTGCCCACGCGCAGCTTGGGACCCTGCAGGTCGGCCAGAATGCCCAGCGGCCGATCAACCACCTTTTCCGCGGCCCGGATGGCGTCGTACGAGGCCTTGTGGTTGTCGTGGCTGCCGTGGCTGAAGTTCAGGCGGAAGACGTCCGCCCCGGCCTTGGCCAGCGTGATGATCATCTCCGGCGAACTGCTGGCCGGACCGATGGTGGCGACGATGCGGGAGCGGCGCGCGCGGATCATGAAGCTGCTCCGGAGAGGCTATATAATGCTGCAATGCGGCACAAAATGCCGCAAAGCAGAAAGGATTTGCTCAGAGCGAAGCTCATTCTCGAATTTCGCGCCTGACAACGTTGTCTAGCGCTACGAGCCCGGATTCGCCACAGATGACTTAGCGTCAAGCGCCAAGCCTTTCCACCTTGAAGACCTCCAAGTGTCGAGGTCACCCCTTTTTAACGCGTAGAGCGATTTCCGATCCACGAACGGACGACGAAAACCTAGCCGGCCGGTCCAGTGGACTCGCGGACCACCAACTCGAAATCCAGCAGGCGCGAGGGCGGCGCGTCGCCCTCAGGCTTGGTGGCGCCACCGAGCAGCAGGTCGGCGGCGGCGGCGGCCATGGCCTGGATCGGCTGACGTACGGTGGTCAGTTGCGGCCAGACGACCTTGGCGCCGGGCGTGTCGTCGAAACCAGCCACCGACAGTTTCTCAGGCACTTCCAGGCGGAGGCGGTTGGCCACCGCCATCACACCCAGGGCCATGTCGTCGTTCGAGGCGAAGATCGCCGTCGGCCGGTCGGGACGGTTCAAGAGCTTCTCGGCCGCCTCGAAGCCCGAGCGGAACGAGAACCAGCCCTGCTGCACATGGTCCTCGCGCACGGGATGGCCGTGGTCCTTCATCGCCTGGACATAGCCCTCGTAGCGCAGGTGCGAGGCGCCGTGCTCGGGGTGGCCCTTGATAAAGCCGATGTCGGTGTGACCCAGCGAGATCAGATGGGCGGTCATCTCATAGGCGGCGCGGACATCGTCCATGCGCACGCTGGCCGAACGGCCCAGGTCCTGGTCGGGCGACAGCCGCACATAGGGCACGCCCTCGGCCTCCAGCACGTCCAGCACCGCGACATTGTCGCAGACCGGCGGCGTCAGGATCACGCCGTCCATCCTCAGGGTGTGCAGCATGGGCTCGACCTGGGCGGCGACGTCGCCCTCTGAGTCGAGCGGCTCGACGATCAGGTGGTAGCCCTCTTCGCGGCAGCGGGCGATCGCGCCCAGCTGCACGTCTGTCACATAGGCCGGGCTCGGGTTGTCGAAGAAGACGCCGATCAGATAGGCCTTCGAACCCGCCAGGCTCCGGGCCGAGATGTTGGGCCGGTAGTTCAGGGCCGCGACGGCTTCCTGCACCCGCACGCGGGTGTCGTTCTTCACGTTCGGCTCGCGGTTCAGCACCCGCGAAACGGTCTTGATCGATACGCCCGACAGACGGGCGACCTCGTGGATCGTAACCTTGGAACTCAAGACAGCCGGCCTCGCGAAGCGTCGGAAATCGACAAGCGACGCAATAAAGGCATGACAGCCTTGTCAAGGCGAGCCCACTTCATGTGGAAAACTCGCGTTGAGGAATAGGAAACGGCGTCCGGAGGGCGGAAAGCTCTCCGAAATCACCGGAAGTCCTACGAAATAGAGGCCTTGCCGTCCGGAGTCATGGCCACGGCCGCGCCGATCAGGGCGGTGTGGGGGTTCATCACCACGTGGGTCGGAATGGCCTTGGTGTAGTCGCTGAGACGGCCCTTCGACTCGAATCGGCTGCGGAACTCGCCCTTCTCCAGAAGATCGATGATCCGTGGCGGGATGCCGCCGGTGATGAACACACCGCCCCGCGCGCCCAGCGCCAGGGCCAGGTCGCCTGCCGCTGAGCCGAGGATCGCGCAGAAGCGGTCGATCGTGGCCTTGCAGCATGCGTCGCCGGCCACGCCGTCCTCGGTGATCTGCTTGGCGGTCAGTTCCTCGACCTCGCGGCCTTCGACCTCGGCCAGGACGACGTGCAGGTCCTCCATGCCGGGGCCCGACAGGATGCGCTCGATCGAGCAGCGCCCGAACCGCTTGTTCAGCACACGGAGGATCTCGATCTCGACGTCGTCGAACGGCGCGAAGGCGATGTGGCCGCCCTCGGTGGTCAGGGGCGTCTCGACGCCATGCCTGCGCACCATGCCCGCCGCGCCGAAGCCCGTGCCGGGGCCGATGATCGCCAGATCGCCCTCGCCCGAGGTCTGGTGTGGACCGATCTGGCGCAGGTCCTTGGGGGCCAGGCGCGGCGCGGCCAGGGCCTGGGCGGTGAAGTCGTTGATCAGCTTGGCCGAGCGGAAGCCGCCGGCGCGGCGTAGACTGTCCTCCGACAGCTTCCAGTCGCTGTTGGTGAAATGAACCGCGCCGTGTTCGATCGGACCGGCGACAGCCACCACCGCCTGGTCCGCATGCTTGAGACCCATCTTGCTCAGATAGGCTTCGACCGCGTCCTCGGCCTGACCGTAGTCCTCGCCCTTGTACGAGGTCGGCTCGATCAGCTTGGGATCGGCCCCGTCGAAATCGACCAGGGCAAACCGCGCGTTGGTTCCGCCGATATCGCCGACCAGGCCAAGCCCGATGGAGTTCAAGCCGCTCATTTTCGTCTTCTTCCTAAGCAAACAGCACGGAGCCGCCGTGGTCGGCCGCGCCGACCCCCGCCCGCATCCAGCCGAACAATTCCCGCCCAAAGCCCGGCTTGGACGCCGGGACGCTCGCCGGCGTCCGAGCGCGCAGAACCGCCTCGTCCACCAGGATTTTCAGTTCGCCCGTGTGGGCGTTCAAGGAAATCACGTCGCCGTCCTGGACATAGGCCAGGGCGCCGCCCTTTGCGGCTTCCGGCGTGACGTGGATGGCCGCCGGGGTCTTGCCGGAGGCGCCTGACATCCGGCCGTCGGTGACCAGGGCCACCTTGAAGCCGCGGTCCAGCAGCACCGAGATCGACGGCGACAGATTGTGCAGCTCGGGCATGCCGTTAGCCGACGGGCCCTGGAAGCGGACGACGACCACGACGTCTCGGTCCAGTTCGCCGCGCTTGAAGGCGGCGATGAAGTCTTCCTGTTCCTGGAACACGGCCGCCGGGGCGGTGATCACCTGGTGCTCGGGTTTCACGGCCGAGACCTTGATCACGCCGCGCCCCAGGTTGCCGGTCAGCAAGCGCAAGCCGCCTTCCGGACTGAACGGGTCGGAGGCCGGGCGCAGGATGTTGAGGTCCAGCGACTCCTCGGCGCCCTCGCGCCAGGCCAGCTGGCCATCGACGAGGATCGGCTCCTGGGTGTAGCGCGACAGGCCCGGACCGGCGACGGTCAGGACGTCCTCGTGGGCGAGACCCGCCTTGAGCAGTTCCTTGACCACGAAGTGAATGCCGCCGGCGGCGTGGAACTGGTTCACGTCGGCCGAGCCGTTCGGATAGACCTTGGCCAGCAACGGAGTGGCCTTGGAGATGTCGTCCAGGTCTTCCAGCGTCAGGATGATGCCGGCCGCATGGGCCATGGCGACCAGGTGCAGGGCCAGATTGGTCGAGCCGCCGGTGGCCATCAGGCCGACCACGCCGTTGACCACGGCTTTCTCGTCGATGATCCGGCCCACGGGCAGCCAGTCGTTGCCCTTGTGAGTGATGGCGGCCACGCGGCGGGCGGCTTCCTTCACCAGGGCCGTGCGCAGCGGGGTGTGCGGATGGACGAAGGCCGAACCCGGCAGATGCAGGCCCATCAGCTCCATCAGCATCTGGTTGGTGTTGGCCGTGCCGTAGAAGGTGCAGGTGCCGGGGCCGTGATAGCTGGCGCTCTCGGCGGCCAGCAGTTCCTCGCGGCCGACCTTGCCTTCGGCGTAGAGGGCGCGGATGCGGGCCTTCTCCGAATTGGGCAGGCCCGAGGTCATTGGCCCCGCCGGCACGAACACCGCCGGCAGGTGACTGAAGGTCAGGGCGCCGATGAGCAGGCCCGGCACGATCTTGTCGCAGACGCCCAGATAAAGCGCGCCGTCGAAGGCGTCGTGAGTCAGGGCGATGCCCGTGGCCATGGCGATCACGTCGCGCGAGAACAGCGACAGCTCCATGCCCGGACGGCCCTGGGTGACGCCGTCGCACATGGCCGGCACGCCGCCGGCGAACTGGGCGGTGGCCCCGACCTCGCGCGCGGCCTCCTTGATCAGCGCCGGATACTCCTCCAGCGGCTGGTGGGCCGACAGCATGTCGTTATAGGCCGAGACGATGCCCAGGTTGGGGGCGTTGACGTCCAGGGCGCGGACCTTGTCCACCGCCGGCGAGGCGGCGAAGGCGTGGGCCCAGTTGGCGCAGCTGAGCTTGGCGCGTCCGGGTTGAGCGGCCGCCGCGGCGTCCAGATTGGCCAGGTAGCTGGCGCGGGTGTCGCGGCTGCGCTCGATGATCCGGGCGGTGACTTCGGCGATGACGGGGTTCATGACCATGGCGCTTACTCCGCCCACAGGATGCGGACCGGGGCGCGGTCCTGGTTCAGGATGGCGGCGACCGGCAGGCTCGGATCGACCGGGCCTTCCAGCAGCGCCTTCTTCGCGCCGCCGGTGACCAGCAGCACGATCAGCGACGATTGGATCAACGCCTGGAAGGTCAGGCTGATCCGGGGCAGGTCCGGGGCCGGCTGGCCCGGCGGGACCGCGATGACGGTGCGGCCGGACTTGGGGTCCAGGCCTTCCGCCAGCTTCGGGTTGCCGGGGAACAGCGAGGCGAAGTGGCCGTCGGGGCCGACGCCCAGCAGGGTGACGCCGAACGGGAGGGCCTTGGCGACCCCCGCCTCGGCCTTGGCCGCGACCTCGTCCTGGCCCAGCCCCTCGAAATAGAGCGGCGCGAACGCGGCCTTGGCGGCCTTGTCCTTCAGCAGGTGGCGACGGACCAGGCCCTCGTTGCTGCTGGGGTCGGACGGCGGCACGAAGCGCTCGTCGGTCAGGGTGACCGTGACCTTGTCCCAGGGCGCGGTCAGGCCGGACAGGCGGTCGTAGACCGGCGCGGGGGTCGAGCCCCCGGTCGCCGCGAACCCGGCCTCGCCCTGCTTGGCCACCGCCGCGGTCAGGCCGGCGACGATGACCGAGGCGGCCGCGTCGTACAGGGCCTCCCGCGTGGCGAAGGTTTCGAACTTGACCATGGCCCTACTGGTTCCAAGCCCGGCCCTGCGGCGCGATCAGCGCCTGCGAGCCCTGCGGTCCCCAGGTGCCGGCGGCGTAGGGCGCCGGTTCGATCTTGGCCTCTTTCCAGGCCGACGCGACGCCGTCGACGAACTTCCAGGCGTGCTCCACCTCGTCGCGACGGACGAACAGGGTGCGGTCGCCGCGGAACACGTCCAGCAGGAGCTTTTCGTAGGCGATCCGGCGCCGGCTGCCCGGGGCGGCCATGTTCAGCGACAGCGGCAGGGACTGCAATCGCATCCCCTCTTCCGACAGACCCGGACGCTTGGTCATCACGGTCAGCGAGATGTCTTCATCGGGTTGCAGGTCGATGACCAGGCGGTTGGCCTTGGTCTCGCCCTGGGCGGCGGCGCCGAAGATGTTGTGCGGCACGGGCTTGAACTGGACGACGATCTGGGTGCGGCGGTCGGGCAGGTTCTTGCCGGTGCGCAGGAAGAACGGCACGCCGGCCCAGCGCCAGTTGTCGATGTCGACCTTCATGGCCACGAAGGTTTCGGTCTTAGAGCCCTTGCCGACCTCTTCCAGATAGCCTTCGCGGGCCGTGCCCTCGACCACGCCGGCCACGTACTGACCGCGCACCGTATCGTGGGCGACATTGGCCTTGGTGAAGGGACGCAGAGAGCGCAGCACCTTGACCTTCTCGTCCCGCACCGCGTCCGGATCGAAGCCCGACGGAGCCTCCATGGCCACAAGGCACAGCAGCTGCAGCAGGTGGTTCTGCAGCATGTCGCGCAGGGCGCCGTACTCGTCGTAATAGGGCCAGCGCTCGCCGACCTTCTCGGTCTCGGCGATGGTGATCTGCACGTGGTCGATGTGGTTGTTGTCCCACAGGGGCTCGAACAGCACGTTGCCGAAGCGCAGGGCGGTCAGGTTCTGGACCGTCTCCTTGCCCAGATAGTGGTCGATGCGGAAGATCTGGCTCTCGTCGACCACCGCGCCGACCGCGCCGTTGATCACGCACGAGCTGGCGAAGTCCTTGCCGATCGGCTTTTCCAGCACCAGACGGGTCTTCGGACCGGTCAGGTTCGCGGCCTGCAGGGCGCCGCAGACCGAGCCGTACAGGCTGGGCGACAGGGCGAAATAGACGACCAGGTCGCCGTGTTTGCCGATCTTCTCGGCCAGGGCCTTGGCGCCGGCTTCCTGGGTGATGTCGACCGAAAGGTAGTCCAGGCGGGCGGCCAGGCGATTCCAGGCCGATTCCTCGACGGTGGCCCGCTTGCCCAGCTGTTCGCGGACCAGCTTGCGATAGCTGTCGGCCGTGTGGTCGTGACGGGCCAGACCGATGATCCGCAGGTCGTGCGGCAAGAGGCGGTCGACTTCGAGAAAGTACAGCGAAGGCAACAGCATGCGCAGCGCCAGATCGCCCGCGCCGCCCAGCAGAACCAGCACTTCTCGACCCGCTTGGTCGGCGTTCGTCTCTTTGGTCAATGCTTCCACCCTATGACAACGTTGTCATGACACGCCCGTCGGAGCAATGCAAGCGGGCCCAAGGAAAGTCGGTGTCGACCTCCCGACGGGACCGCGCGCGGCGACTAACTAAGGCGTTTGGGGCTGGGCCGCCAGAAGACCAATCGCTTTTCCCGCGCGAAGGTTCACCTCCGGGCGCGGCGAAACGCGGCCGCCTCCGCAAGAGGCGACCGCGTGACGGTCATAGATGGGTGGAATCAGCCCTACAGGCCGTAGGAAGCCAGCAGCTTCACGCTCAACCGCATCGCGTCCGGCGGCGCTTCGCTGCGTTCGTTCACGTCCTTGGCGAACGCCTGGAACGTGGGCAGGTCGACCAGCACGCCGGCGTCGTCCTCGGCCAGGTTGACGAACAGGTGGACGAAGTCGACGCCGTCCCGGAACAGCGCATAGGCGACGTTGTCGGGCCGGGTGGTCTTCAGCTCGTCGAACACCTTGAGCGACAGCGTCTCGTTCTCGTCGGCGCGATCCGGCTTGGCGGCATAGCGCACCAGTGTAACCCTCTGCATGGTCTTCAAATCCTTGGACTGGAACGGCGCGGGATGCGGCCGTCATGGGCAAGGACGCGGCAGGCCGCCGGAAGGATTCGGTCGAAAAAAGATTCTCGGACGGCGAATCCTTTGGCGCGCGCCCGACGTCTTGGGGATGGAACCGTCGTTCGGACGGCATGCGGAGAACGACGGATGGCGGACGGCAATCTGGCGCCCGAGGCGTTCAGCCAGTTGATGGCCGAGCTGCGCCCGAGCCTCCACCGCTACTGCGCGCGCATGGTCGGCTCGGCCTTCGAGGGGCGAGGACGTGGTGCAGGAGGCCCTGGCCAAGGCGGCCGTCGCCTTCCCCGCCGCCGAGCCGATCGAGCGTCCCGACCGCTGGCTGTTCCGCATCGCCCACAACACCGCCCTGGACGCCCTGCGCGCCCGCAAGCGCCAAGCGACGTTCGACGACACCTTCGCCGAGGTCGAGGACCCCGCGGCGGCGGCGGACGCGCGGGTGGCGGCGACCGCCAGCCTGGCCGTGCTGCTGCGCCTGCCGGTGGCCCAGCGCTCGTGCGTGGTGCTGATCGACGTGCTGGGACACTCGGCGGACGAGACCCGCCAGTTGCTGGACCTGACCCTGGCCGCGACCAAGGCCGCCCTGCATCGCGGTCGCGAACGCCTGAAGGACTTGGCGCAAGAGCCGAATGCGCCCCCTCCCCCGCTGGACGCCGCCGAGCGCGACCGCCTGCGGGCCTATGCCGACCGCTTCAACGCCCGCGACTTCGACGCCCTGCGCGCCCTGCTCAGCGAGGATGTCCGGTTGGACCTGGCCAACCGCCGCCGCCTGGACGGCCGCACCGACGTGTCGATGTACTTCACCCACTACAACAGCACGACCGGCTGGTGGCTCGAGCCCGGCTTGGCCGAGGGCCGCCCCGCCTTGCTGGTCCGCGCCGGCCCCGACGAGCCGCTCCGCTACGTGGTGCTGCTGGGCTGGAAGGACGGCGAGATCGCCCGGATCCAGGACTATTTCTACGCGCCGTACGTGGCGGAGTGCTTGGCTGTCGAGCGCGCCTAGCTCTTGCCGTTGCTGGCCTGGGCGCGGAAGCGGTCCTTCATCTTGGCCACCCAGCCGTTGAAGGCCTCGTTGTCGGCGGTGACCTTGCTGAAGTCGCTGCTGGACAGGCTGCCCGGGTCGGCGCCGGCCAGGGCCACGCGCAGACCGTCGGGATTGCGGGCGTTCTCGACGAAGCCGCCATAGCGCTGGCGCAGACGACCCAGCGAGCCGTCGTCGTCGGCCAGGCTGAAGGCCACGGCCGAGCGCAGCAGCTTGGACTCGTCGGCGGGACTCAAGGTCCCCGGCGTCTTCCAGCGGTCGCCCAGCGAACGCTCGTACAGCGCGCCGGCCTGGGGCCAGGTGTGCTGCTTCCAGGCGATCTCGGCGCGGACGTCCTCGGCGTCGCGGGTCTTGTCGGCCTCGATCACCTCCAACGCCGCGTCGTAGCGGCCCAGGCCCATCAGGGCGCGGGCGGTGGCCAGACGGCGCTCGGCGTTCAGGGCGGGCGGCAGGATCGTGGTGCGGGTGGCGTTGATGGTGTCCAGCGCCGTCTCCGGCTTGCGGTCCATCAGGTAGATCCAGGCCAGGTCGGTGGCGACCTGGGCCTTGGGCACGCCGTTCAGCCGGTTGTCGACCTGGTACTTCAAGAGCTTGGCGGCCTCGTCCAGCAGGTCGACGTCAACCAGGCGGCGCACCAGGTTGCGGACCATCTGGTCGCCGTCCGCGCCGATCGGGGTCAGGTCCTGGAAGTCGTAGAACAGGCCCACCGCCTGGATCGGCTGCATGCCGTCGGCCAGGCCATCCAGGAACAGGGCGCGGAAGGCGCCGTTCAGGTCGTTGCGCAGCGCCACCGCCTGCGGCAGGTCGGACTGCACATTGCTGGCCGAATGCAGGACCTCCAGCGCCTCGCGATAGCGGCCCTGCTTGATCTGCAGCTGGCCCAGGGCGCGGATGGTGTCCAGCTCGACGCCGTCGCCGCGCCAGCGGAAGCGCAGGGCGTCCAGACCCTTGGCGGCGACGTCGGCGCTGATCTGGTTCTTGGCCAGGCGCAGCTGGATGGCGTGCAGGGTGGCGGGCGCGGCCAGGCGGTCGATGCCGCTGCGGGCGATCGCCTGGAACACCGGCAGGGCTCGGGCGTCGTTCTTGGCCTCGAAGGCCTTGGCCAAGGTCAGGCGCAGCTCCAGCTGGTCTTCGACCGGGATATTGGGCAGCTTCAGGGCCTGGTTGATCAGGCGCACGGCTGTCTCGGGCGCGCCGACGCCCACGGCTGCCTCGGCCTGAGCGCCCAGGAAGCGGGCCTGCCACAGGGCGGGGAACATGTTCAGGGCCCGCGCGCCGTCGGCGAACCGTTGGTTGGCCTCGGTCCACTGGCCGGTCTTGCTGGCGATATAGCCGCGCCACATGGCGGCCGAGGGATCGTCGGTCAGCACCGGCGATGAGAAGTCGGCTTCGGCCTCGGCGTAGCGGCGCGCCAGCACCTTGGCCACGCCGCGCAGGCCGCGGAACTCGCCGTCGCCCATCAGGGTCTGGTGCGCGCGGCCGGCGGCGTTCAGCACGCCGATGGCCTCGAACGAAAGGTTGGAGCCGACCAGGAAGCGGGCCAGGGCCATGCGAGCGGCGGTGTCGTCGCCCTTGCCGTCGGCGCCGCTGGCCGCCGGGATCGCGCTCAGCAGGGCGTCGTAGCGGGCCATGAAGCCGCCCGAGCCGGTCTTGGACCAATGCTCCGGATCGATCAGCGCCGGCATCGACATGGCCTGGGGCGCGCCGGCTCCGGCGTCGGCCTGGGCCTGGCCGCTGGAGGTCGACGACAGCAGCAGACCTTTGGGACGACCCATGCGGACGATGTCGCCGTCGGCGCTCATCTGCAGGTCGCCGGAATAGCTTTCCACCGCCAGGCCGGTGGCCGATTGCAGCAGGGCCATTTCGACGTAATCGCGGCGCGACGGCAGGCCCTTGGACGGCGCCAGGGCGGTGGCGACGCCGAGACGGTCGCCGACGGCTGGGTCGGCGACCCAGGCGATCCTTGTCGTGCCGGCCACGTTGGCGGTCAGGGTGGCGGGGCTGGCGTTGTCGTCGCGGGCCACGCGGATCAGGTCGGGCGAGTCCTGGCTGCCGGCGCCCAGGGCGATGGTCCAGTTGGAGCCCACGCCCTCGGCGTAGAACGGCGCGCCCTGCGGCGTGCTGATGCGCAAGGCGGCGTAGTCAGGCCCCTTGAAGGCCTGGATGTTGCGGTACTGCGGCGTGCTGGCGGGCAGCTTGCCGATGTCCAGCCGGGCCGGCGCGTCGAACACCACCCAGACGGCCTCACCGCGCCGGAACACGGCGGCGCCGGCCGGATTGGCCCAGTCGAAGCTGAGCTGGACCTGGCCCGAGACCTTGGAGAACTTGACCGGCACGACGCCGCCGGCCGGCATGGGATTGGGGCGCTGGGCGACGACCACCGGAGCGGGCGTGGCGGCCGCCGCGGGCGCCTGGCGGGCGAACAGATTGATGAAGTCGTCGCCGTCGGCGTTGCCGGCCCGGAAGTCGGCATCGTCGCTCAGGGCGACCACGATCTCGACCACGCCGCCGACGTGACGCGCCTGGGCGCCCTTCACCCAGCGCGGCGGGCCGACGTTCAGGGAGGAGAGGTTGGGGTTAGCGTCGCGCGGGAAGCGCAGGACGACGGCCGTCCCCTCGCGACGGGCTTGCATGCCGCGCGAGCCAGGGAACTCCAGTCGCGTGAAGTCGGGAGCCTGGGCGATGCGGACCTGCAGGCCGCCCGGGGCGGCTGGGGCCGGCTTCGTGACCTTGCGCGGCGCGGGCTTATGCGAGGCGGACTTGGAAGCGGGATGCGAGACGTGACGCGGCGCGGCCGAGATCGACACCGACGGGGTCGCGACCCCGAGGATGCAGATCGCCGCGACGGTCGATCTCAGGATCCCCCCCAGCTTCATGTCCCCCGCTTTCGTCCTGTCCTAGCCGGCTTTCTTGCCCGCGCCCTTGCCCGCCGCGGGGCTGGCGCCGGCCAGCGGCGCGGCCGAGGCCTGGGCCGAGGGATCGGCGGCGGGCTTGTCGGTCGCGGCGAGGGCGGCGCGCTGCTTGGCGATGGCGTCGGCCGACAGGCGGTTGGCGAGGCGTTCGGTCAGGATCTTGGCGTCGTTCGGCGACATGTTGGCCAGGATCATCGAGAGCGTGCGCTCCTTCATCTTCGAGGCGATCGGCAGGCGCACGCTGTCGTCCAGCACGCTCATGCGGGCCGCGGCGTCCTTGGGCTTCATGGCCGAATAGACGAGGACCAGGCGCTGGGCCTCGGCCTCCTTCTGGGCGTCGGCCTGGCCCAGCAGGCCCTGGATCTCGCCCTTCATGCCGTTCAGCGCCTTCATCTTGGCGTCGAGCTTGGCCTCGGCGGCGGCCAGCAGCTGCAGTTGGACGTCGATGTCCTGCTCGCGCTGATCCAGCTGGCCGCGACGCTGGCCCAGGCTCTGCAGCACGCGCAGCTCGGCCGGCGACAGGCCCGCTTCCTTGGCCAGTTCCGACGACGACGGCGCGCAGACGGCCGGCGGCGGGGCCTTGGCGGCGGCGTCCTTGCCGGCGTCGGCGGCCGAGGCGGCCTTCTCGCCGTCCTTGGCGTCAGGCTTGGCCACGCCCTCGGCGAACGCCTTGGCGCCGCTGATCATGTCCGGCAGGGATTTCGCGCCGGCCAGGGCGTTGACGGCCAGCACGCCGACAACAGCGACCCCGACGATCGGCAGGATGCGCGGAACGTTTTTCATCGACGGCCCCTAAAGGTCGAACCGGGGCGCGGCGGATCTTCCGGCCCCTCGAACAAGTCATCATCTATCCGCGCCCGTGAACGCGGGGTTTCCTTTGGCGCGGAAGTCCGCGCGGCGGAAGGCGGCGGGGCGTCGCGGGGGATGCGGGCCTCGCGGTCCAGCAGCTTCTCGAAGTCCTCGGCTCGCAGGCGGCGTTGGGCTTGCGGCGGGGCTTCGGGCTCGGGTGCGCGGATCGGACGCGGCTCGGGAGCCAGGCGAGGCTCGGCGGAGAGGCGCTTTTCGACGGCGGCGCGTCCCGAGGCGACCGGGGGCGGTGTGACCATCGGCTGGTTCAGGCGCTCGTCAAGCTGCAGGGCCAGGGCCTTGGCCTGGGCGATGCGCTCGCCCAGGGTGTCGGCGGCTTCGTCCGTGGCGGCCCGCAGGTCGGCCAGGCCCTGCTCGGCGCGCATCGCGGCGCGGTCGAGATCGGCCACGGCCTTGGCGAAGCCCTCGTGGCTGTCGCGCAGGGCCTTCAGCCGGCGCTCCAGGCGCATGCCGTAGCCCAGCGCCACCACCAGCAGCACCGCGAGCAGACCGTTGAGGACGATGGCCGTCAGACTCATTTCAGCTTCTGAACCGCCTTCTTGGCCGCCGGAGTCAGGGGTGCGTCGGCGCGCACGGCGATCGAGTGGTTGCGACGACCCATGCGGCCACGCGTCAGCGGAATCGATCCCGCGCGCAGCTCGACCGGGCTGTCGGGCGTGGCGTTGAGCATCAGGGTGTCGCCCACCTGCAGGTTCAGCACGCGGCTCAACGGCAGCTGCTGCTCGTCGAGCACGGCGCGCACCTCCATCTGGGTGGTCCAAAGCTCGGTGGCCAAGTGGCCTTCCCAGATGTTGTCGCGACCGAACTTCTCGCCCATGAACTGCTGCAGCAGCATCTTCCGGATGGGCTCGAGGGTCGCATAGGGCAGCAGAAGCTCGATTCTGCCGCCGCGGTCTTCCATGTCGATCCGAAGCTTCACAAGAATCGCGGCGTTGGCCGGCCGGGCGATCGCGGCGAAGCGCGGATTGGTCTCCAGGCGGTCCAGGCTGAACGACACCGGATGCAGGGGCTCAAACGCCGCCTTGGCGTCGTGCAGCACCACCTCGACCATCCGCTGCACCAGCACCCGCTCGATGGTGGTGTAGGGACGGCCCTCGATGCGCATGGCCGCGGTGCCGCGACGGCCGCCCAGCAGCACGTCGACGATCGAATAGATCAGGTTGGAGTCGACCGTCAGCAGGCCGTAATTGTCCAGCTCCTCGGCCCGGAACACCGCCAGGATGGCCGGCAGCGGGATCGAGTTCAGATAGTCGCCGAAGCGGATCGAGCTGATGTTGTCGAGGCTGACTTCAACGTTGTCGGACGTGAAGTTCCGCAGGGACGTCGTCATCAACCGCACCAGGCGGTCGAAGACGATTTCCAGCATCGGCAGGCGCTCGTACGAGACCAGGGCCGAATTGATGATCGCGCGGATGCCGGTGCGATCGTCATTGCCGTCGCCGGACATGTCGAAGCCCAGCAGGCTGTCGATCTCGTCCTGGTTCAGGATGCGCTCGGCGCCCATCCCGTCGCCGCCGCCGTCGTCCCAGCCGCCCATGCCGCCGCTGAAGTCGCCAAACTCGTTGCCGCCGGCCTCGCCGCCGAATTCGTTCGGCGGGTTCTCCGAGGCCCATTGGGCCATCGCGGCCTGATCGTCGATTTCGTCAGCCATGTCGGTTCGCCTCGACCAGTCCGAAGACTAGTTGATCAGCATCTCCTCGATCAGCACCGCGTTCACCTTGGAAGGCGCGGCGACCAGATTAACGCGACGCAGCAGCTCGGCGCGCAGCTGATAGCTGCCCTGGCTGCCGTTGAGGTCTTCCGGACGCAGTTCGCGCAGGAAGGTCTGAAACATGTCCTGCAGACGCGGAAGGTTCGGCGTCAGGTTCTCGGCCGTCTCCTCGTCGGGCAGTTCGAAGGTCAGCTTCAGCTTCAGGAAGGTCGACTTGCCGTCGGCGGCCTGCATGTTCACGACGATGTCCGGCAGGGTGTAGAACACCACGCCGTCGGGGCCTTCCTTGATCACCGGGGCGCCGGCCGCGGGAGCCGCGCCTTCGCCGCCGCCATGGCCGCCCTTCTCGTCCTTCTTCTTTTCTTTCTTCTTCGGCTTTTCGTGGCCCTTCTCGGCCGAGGCCTCGGGCTTGGACTTCAGGAGCAGGAACGTGGTCACCCCGCCGCCGACCAGCACCACGGCCGCCGCGGCCGCGATGATGATCATCATCGGCGGCTTCTTCTTAGCCGGAGCTTCGCCCTCGACAGCGCCCTCTTCGCCTTCAGGGGCGGGAGCATCCTTGGGGGGTTTGGTGGCCACGCGCGCGGTTCCTTGGAATCTATGGGCCTACTCATGCGTGGGACATGGTTAACGATGTCTTTTGAAGGCCATTTCGCCGCAGGCTGAATCTGCCCGGCAGACTCCGTTCCCGGGGCCTCGTTAACCTTCATGTTCGTTGAATTTACTCGATTTTCCGAGTTGGCACGAGGGTTGCTAGCAGGATTGCGGCGCATTTGTCGCGCCAGCCGTCTCGGTAACCGGTCATGGACAACGCACTTTACGTCGGACTTTCGCGGCAGATGACCCTGCGCCGCGAACTCGACATCGTGGCCAACAACATCGCCAACGCGAACACGACCGGCTTCAAGGTCGAAGAGCTGATGGTCCGCACGGAACCCGCGAAACCCGCAAGGACCGCCGGCGGTACGAACCCCGTGAAGTTCGTGCTGGATGACGGCGTGGCGCGTGATTTCAGCCAAGGCGCCCTGACCCAGACGGGCGGCGACTTCGACCTGGCCCTGGAAGGCCAGGGCTTCTTCAAGGTCTCGACCGCCGGCGGCGAGCGCTACACCCGCGACGGCCGCTTCACCATGGCCCCGGACGGCAAGCTGGTCACCCAGAACGGCCAGCCGGTGCTGGACGACGGCGGCGGCGAGATCCTGCTGGACCCGCTCAAGGGCCCGGTCACCATCGCCCGCGACGGCACGATCAGCCAGGGCGCCGAGCGCGCCGGCAAGATCGCCGTGGTCCGCCCCACCGACCTGGCCGCCTTCCGCAAGGACGGCGACAACCTCTATCGCAACACCACCAACGACACACCCCAAGCCGCCCCGGACACCGCGATCCACCAGGGCATGCTTGAAGCCTCCAACGTCCAGTCGATCACCCAGATCACCAAGCTGATCGAGGTCAACCGCGCCTACGAGAGCGTGGCCAAGATGATGGATCAAACCTCGGAACTGTCCCGGTCCGCCGTCGAGCGGATGGGCAAGGTCCAGTAAGGAACAACGAAGATGCAAGCGCTCCGCACCGCCGCCACGGGCATGGCCGCCCAGCAGCTGAACGTCGAGGTCATCTCGAACAACATCGCCAACATGAACACCGTCGGCTTCAAGCGCCAACGGGCCGAGTTCCAGGACCTGATCTATCAGACGATCGAGCGGGCCGGCTCGCAGTCGTCGGGCGACGGCAACGTCGTGCCGACGGGCGTGCAGATCGGCGGCGGCGTGAAGGCCGGCTCGGTCTACCGCATCCACGAGCAGGGCACCCCGACCATGACGAACAACGAGTTCGACGTGGCCATCCAGGGCAAAGGCTTCCTGCAGATCCTGCTGCCCTCGGGCGAGACCGCCTACACCCGGGCCGGCAACTTCTCGACCAACGACCAGGGCCAGCTGGTGACCGAGGACGGCTACACCGTCCAGCCGGGCATCACGATCCCGCAGAACGCCGTCGCCACCACGATCAGCAAGACAGGCCTGGTGCAGGTGAAGCTGGACGGCGACCCGAACCCGCAGACCGTCGGTCAGCTGGAACTGGCCAACTTCATGAACGAAGGCGGCCTGGAAGCCATCGGCGACAACATGTTCATGGAAACCGCGGCCTCGGGCGCGGCCAACATCGCCGCCCCCGGCCAGCCCGGCTTCGGCACCCTGCTGCAGAACTACACCGAAGCCTCGAACGTGGACTCGGTCAGCGAAATCACCGCCCTGATCGTCGCCCAGCGCGCCTACGAGATGAACTCCAAGGTCATCACCACGGCCGACCAGATGCTCCAGGCCACTTCGAACCTGAGGTCGTAAGCCTATGAAACGCTTCGCCATCTCGCTCGCCGCCCTGCTGATCGCCACGCCGGCCCTGGCTGGAACCAGCGTCTCGCTGCGGTCCGACACCACCGACGCCGACGGCAAGATCACCCTGGGCGAGCTGTTCGACGGGGCCGGCGCGGTTTCGGACGTGGTGGTCGCCACCCGCGTGGGCCCCTCGGCCGTGCTGGACGCCGGCGCGGTGCAGATCGCCGCCCGCCGCGCGGGTCTCGACTGGGACAACGCCAACGGCGTGCGCCGCATCATCGTCCGCCAGGGCTCCGGCTCTGGTTCGGATGGGGGCCTGGCCGGCGGCGCCCCCCGCGGCAATGTGGAAGTTCTTGCCTACGCCCGCAGCCTGGCGACCGGCGAGATGGTCCAGCCTGAAGACCTGGTCTGGGTGAAGATGGCCGCTGCGCCTTCGGACGCCCCGCGCGACGCCGACGACGTCATCGGCATGACCGTCAAACGGCCGCTGCGCCAGGGCGCCGCCGCCAGCCTGCGCGATGTCTCGACCCCGCAGGTCATCAAGGCGGGCGATATCGTCGCAGTCACCTACGAGGACGACGGCGTGGCCCTGACATTGCAGGGCAAGGCCATGTCGGCGGCGGCCATAGGCGAAAGCCTGATGGTCCAGAACACCGCCAGCAAGAAGATCATAGAGACCGTGGTCACCGGACCCGGCTCGACCGCCGTCGGTCCGCAGGCGATGCGCCTGAAGGCCAACCGTAACCAAACGCTGCGCTACGCCGCTCGCTGAGAAGGTCACACACGATGCGCCCCGCCCTCGCCGCCCTCCTGCTGCTCGCCCCGCTCGCCGCCTGCTCGACCGTCACCGAAGCCGTGAAGGGTCCGGAACTGGCTCCCGTCGGTTATCCGGCCCAGCTGGCCCCGATGACCCAGCAATACGCGGTCCAGCCCCAAGCCGCCTCGGCCAACTCGCTGTGGCGCACCGGCGCGCGCACCTTCTTCAACGACCAGCGCGCCAGCAAGGTCGGCGACATCCTGACCGTCAACATCGACATCGACGACAGCGCCACCACCAAGAACCAGACCGCGACCTCGCGCACCTCCAACAGCAATCTCGGCGTGCCGAACTTCCTGGGCCTGGAGTCGAGCCTCGGGAAGATCCTGCCGGGCGGCTACGACCCGGCCAACATGATCAACACCAAGTCGGGCTCGTCCAACGCCGGCGCCGGCTCGGTGAACCGCTCGGAAAAGATCAGCCTGACCATCGCCGCGGTCGTCTCGGGCGTGATGCCGAACGGCAATCTGGTGATCCAGGGCACCCAGGAGGTCCGCACCAACGCCGAGGTCCGCCAGCTGACCGTGGCCGGCATCGTGCGCCCGGAAGACATCTCCTCGGCCAACACGATCAAGCACACCCAGATCGCCGAAGCCCGCATCAGCTACGGCGGCCGCGGCGACATCAGCCGCGTCCAGAAGACCCCGGGCGGACAGGCCCTGGTCGAGAAATTCTCACCGTTCTAAGGGGCTTGATCCTGGTTTGGCTGCTGAGTCTGACCGGACTTCTTGATCCGACGGGCGGGCGGGACCAGATTACCTTGCGTCACGCCGCCCGGACCCGTCGGGCCCTCGATCCGGAGCCGACCTCATGAGCAAGACCGCTCGCGCCCTTTCCGCCCTGGTCGGCGCCGCCCTGCTGGCGGTCGCGCCCTCGCTGGCCAACGCCCAGCCGTTCAACGGCCCCATGGGCGTGGCTGGCCGCTGGGCCATCGACCTGCAACGCTCGAAATTCAACGCCGCCCTGACCGGCCCGCCGCCGCTGAGCGGCGAGCTGGACGTCACCGTCGACGACGGCAAGAGCCTGGCCTGGACCCTGGTCGAGGTGGACGAGGCCGGCGTCGCCGCCCTGCAGTTCGCCCACGCCGTGCTGGACGGTCCGACCACACAGGCCGTGGTCAATCTGAACCTTGTCACCATCAGCGTGGAGCGCGTCGGCCAGGCCGCCGTCACAGTCACCACTCACGGCGAACGCGACACGCGCCACCAGTCGATGAAGGTCACCCGCACGGACCCTGACACCTTGCTGGTCGAACAGGACATTGACGGGAAACCAGGGCCTCCGGACCAGACGCTGATCCTGACGCGGGTGAAGTAATCTTCCCTTCTCCCCCTTGCGGGAGAAGGTGTCGCCGCAGGCGACGGATGAGGGGTCGAAAGCCCTCAGATAGGCCTGAAAACCCCTCCCCCGACCCCGCTTCGCGGCCCCCCCTCTCCCGCAATGGAGAGGGATTATTTATAACTTAGCGTCCAGCTCACGGTCAGCGGCCCTTGGCCCTTTCCGCCGGCGCACTCGACCAGGCTCTCGAACGCGCCCGTCGGCGTGCGATAGGCC
>JAGIBE010000167.1 GCA_017744495.1 Caulobacter sp.
GCTATCCGCCGTTTCATCCCCTGCCCTCGCCGCGCCAAAGCTGGCGGCGGTGTGGAGCGACCACGCCGTAGTCCAGCGCGACGCGCCGATCCGCGTCGAGGGGACGGCCGCCGCCCGTGAACGGGTGTCGGGCACCTTCGGCGACCGGACCGCGACGGCGCAGGCCGACGCCCAAGGGCGGTTCACGCTCGAGTTTCCCGCCCGGCCGGCGAGCAACGATCCGGTGACGCTAACCGTCACCGGCGCTGACGGCAGTGCGACAACCGTGACGGACGTGCTCATCGGCGACGTCTGGCTGTGCTCGGGCCAGTCGAACATGGAGTGGCCGCTATCCGCCTCCGTCGGCGGCGTAGCCGCGGTGCAGGCGTCGGCCGATCCCGGGCTCCGGTTGCTGCTGGTTCCCAAGGATACCGCCGCAGCACCGCAGGCTGCGTTCGGGGCACCGACGCCGTGGGTGCTCGCCGCGCCCGAGAGCACGCCGCCGTTCTCGGCCGCCTGCTACTACATGGCGCGGCAGCTGCGGCAGGAGCTCAAGATCCCCATCGGGGCGATCAACTCCAACTGGGGCGGCTCGCAGATACGCGCCTGGCTGAGCCCGGAAGGCGGTGCCAAGCTCTACGGCGCCGAGCAGATGGGTATGCTCGCGGGATTCGCGAAGGACCCGCTGAAGGC
>JAGIBE010000168.1 GCA_017744495.1 Caulobacter sp.
GCGCCGAGCCGTTCAAGGCGGCGAGCAACCCCAAGTTCGACTGTTTCTACGTCTATCCCACCATCTCGCTCGACACGACGCCGAACAGCGACCTGGTGCCGGGGCCCGAGGAACAGCGCGTCGCCCAGTTCCAGGTCGCGCGCTTCGCGAAGAACTGCCGGGTGTTCGCGCCGGTCTATCGCCAGGTGACGCTCACGGCGCTGCGCAGCGTGATCGGCGGCGGCACGCCCGCAATCGACCGGGACATGGCCTATACCGACGTGAAGGCGGCCTGGGACGACTATCTGGCGCATGACAATAACGGCCGCGGCGTCGTGCTGATCGGGCACAGCCAGGGCTCGCTGGTCCTCACCCAGCTCGTCGCCCGGGCGATCGACGGCAAGCCGGCGCAGAAGCAGCTGGTCTCGGCGATGCTGATCGGCAGCGCGGTGCCGGTGCCGATGGGCAAGGACGTGGGCGGCGTGTTCCCTACCATTCCGCTGTGCCGCAGCGCCGATCAGGCCGGCTGCGTCGTGACCTATGCCAGCTTCCGCGCCGATTCCCCGCCGCCGCCGACCAGCCGCTTCGCCAAGGGCGACCGGCCGGGCGTCGAGGCGGGCTGCACCAACCCCGCGGCGCTCGGCGGCGGCAAGGCGGCGGCGCATACCTATCTCAACGCCGGCGGCAACATGC
>JAGIBE010000169.1 GCA_017744495.1 Caulobacter sp.
TCTCGACACGGCGGTCCTGCAGGTCGGCCGGGATCGGCGCGACGGTCCAGTCGGCCGAACGGACGGCGGCGGTCTCGGGCAGGAAGTCGGGCAGCTCGCCGGCGTCGAACCGGGCCTGGCGAGTCGTGCGAGCGGCGAGCAGTTCGCGCCGGCGGCCGTCGAAGCGGCGGTGCAGGTCGGCCACGAAAGCCAGGGCCTCGGGCGTCAGGATCTCTACCGCGCGGCCCTCGACGGGGGCGAGGACCTGGATGTTGGCGGCGACGTCGAGCGGCATGGCGGATCCCGTGGAAAGTTGGGGCTTCCCGGAATCGCATCCGGGAAGCCGCCGTTGGATACTAGATGAAGCGAAGTCTTGTGTTTCAGGCGCTCTTGGCGGCGCTGGTGGTGCGGACGGTCGGCACGATCTGGTCGCCCCAGTTGCCGGAACCGTCGTGGTGGCGCGAGGTGCGGACCAACTCCACCGAATAGCCGGCCTCGATGGCCCGCCGCACGGCCTCGTTGAGGCGGTGGGAGGCTTCGGCGACGCGGTCGATGGCGCGCTTGTGGTCCGAGGTGTCGGGCATCGGGGCGGGGGCGAACTGCGAGGCGGTCATGTCGGTAGTCCTCGTTTCTGCTGGGGGAGGGGTGTTCGCCGCTATTCGGCGGCGAACTGGTTCATGGTGTTGGCG
>JAGIBE010000170.1 GCA_017744495.1 Caulobacter sp.
GCATTGATCAGCCGCCACTTGAGCACCGGGTTGCCGACCTCGTCCATCAGCGCGATCGAGACGTTGCGCTTGTGCGTCGGGTCGGCGCGGGTGACGCTGACCCATTGCCAGAAGTTGGTCAGCCCCATGATCCCGCGTTTGAACGTGGTGTCGCTCGCCTTGTTCAGCGCGGGGACCTTGCGGACGCGGTTCTCGCGGTCGTTGCCCTGGCGATATTCCATGAGCGTGATCTCGGCGCCGAGGCCCGAGACGTCGGAGAAGCCGCCGAGGGCGGAGTTCGAGGCCTCGTTCCCGTCGAACTCGACGAGGAAGTTGTAGGCGCCGAACGGGGTTTCGCGTGTAGGCATGTCTTACCTCCTCAACCGCGCGCGTCGGCGGTCTTCTGGCCGATGCGGAAGATGACGAATTCGGCGGGCTTGATCGCGGCAACGCCGATCAGGCAGATCAGCCGGCCGTTATCGAGGTCGTTCTGGGTCATCGTCGAGCGGTCGCACTGGACGAAGAACGCCTCCTTGGGCGTGGTCCCGAGCAGCGCACCGTTGACCCACTCGTTGTAGAGGAAGTCCGACACCGTGGTGCGCACATTGGCCCACAGCCGCTCGCCATTGGGCTCGAACACCGCCCACTGCGTGCCGCGGTCGATCGAGGCCTCGAGATAGAGGAAGT
>JAGIBE010000171.1 GCA_017744495.1 Caulobacter sp.
TGCCCAGCTCGCCGCCCAGGACCAGCAGCGGCTTGCCGTCGACCACCAGGCGCTGGGCCGAGCCCTGGGTCTCCAGGCGGGGCATGTCGGCCAGGGCCGGCTGGCACGCCAGCAGGGCGGCCGCCAGCGCGCCGGCGGGGCCGCCGACGAGACGCGGGGCGCGGCCCGGGCGCGTCCGGCGCGTGCGATGCTGAAGGGAGCCCTGGCTCATTCACTTCCCCATGCGGCTCGGCGTGCTGACGCGCCGTGACCGATGATACCGCTAACACATCTTACAAGAGGTCAGGCCTTGTCAATCTCGATAATCGACAATTGTCAGGCCAATATCTTGACCGTGGATACATCACTGACGCGGGCGCGAAAACCGCCCGCTCAAGCCGTCCGGACGGCCGATCGGCGCTTGCCGCGCATCCTCCGGGGGGGGCGCGACGCCTCGAAAGCCCTAATATTCCGCCGTTATGTCAATATCTTGTGGAAACATTCCGCAAAAGCCTCGGCGTTTCATCGACAGGCGGTAAGCGCCGGCGACCGCGCGACGCCGCCAAGCGCCGCCTTAATCTCAGGTCGTTTCAGCTTCGTTTCCGTCGCGTATTTGTCTGACCACATTTGCGCCCTATTCTGGAAAACAGCTTTCTGTGAAGCTTACAAGGCCCTGTC
>JAGIBE010000172.1 GCA_017744495.1 Caulobacter sp.
AGGCCGACCTGCGCGCCGGCCGGATCACCAGCTTCAGCAACTGCACCCGCACGCTCAGCGTCCAGGCGCAGCGCTCGGGTAACCCCGACCTGAAGCCGGAGGATTCCGAAACCATGGGCTTCGGCTTCGTCTTCGAGCCGAAGTTCATCCCGTCGGAGTTTGGCCAGTTCACGCTGACCACCGACTACTGGCGCGTGAAGCAGAAGGGCATCGTGGGCCTGTTCGGCGAGGGCAACGCCCTGATCCTGGACTACCTGCTGCGTCAGGGCGGCTCGAGCAACCCCAACGTCGTCCGCGCGGCGCCGACGGCCGACGACAACGCCGCCTTCGACCGCACCGGCCTGACCCCGGTCGGCACGGTGCTCTACGTCAAGGACCAGTACGTCAACACCCTGCCGCAGGAAGCGCGCGGCATCGACATCGGCCTGATGTGGCGCAAGCACGGCACGCCGATCGGTGACTTCGACCTCAGCGTCAACGGCGCCCACCTGATCAAGTTCTACCAGCAGCCCTCGCCGCAGATCGCTGCGCTGATGGCGGCGCGCGCGGCCGGCACGATCAACGCTGGCACCACGATTACCGGCGGCGGCAGCTACGTCCGCCAGAACAGCAAGCCGGACTGGAAGTGGACCGCCGCCCTGAGCTGGAGCTG
>JAGIBE010000173.1 GCA_017744495.1 Caulobacter sp.
CGATCAGGTCGTTGCCGGACGTGGCGCCGCCGAGCGGGCGCACGCCGTAGCCGACTAAGGAAAGATCGTCGATCCGCACCGCCTCGCCGGCCACGTTCCAATTCAGCGCAGCGCCGCCGACCGCCCGCGAGGTCGGCTGGGTGAAGAAAGCGCAGGGGTATTCGCCGCCGCCCGTGGCGGTCAGGCGCAGACCGATCTTGCGATAGGCCGTGCCGGCGGGCGCGGTCGCGGTGAGGCTGAGCAGGTTATAGGTCGAAAGCGCGCCGTGATAGGAGCCCGACTCCTGGCCATAGCCGCTGGCGAAGTAAGCGCCGAGGTTATTGTAGTTGGCGTCATAGAACTGCACGAACAGCTGCGCCGCGCCTCGGTGCTGGGCGGCGCGCACCGACGTCTCGTAGGTGACGCCGGCCTGAGTGACGATGAACTCGGACCGCGTGTCGATGACGGCGCCGACAGTGGGCGTCCCGACCATATATTGCCAGAACGAGTCGTTGCCGCCGCCCGCCCAATCAGGGCTCATGTTGACGCCGCGCTGGATGTTCGAAACCTGCCAGGTCTGAGTATCCCAGCCCTGCGCGCCATTCTGGAAGCGCGCGTTGAGCACGTCGTTGTCGCTGGCGCCGTCCATCGCCTGCGGCAGGATCG
>JAGIBE010000174.1 GCA_017744495.1 Caulobacter sp.
GGTTCAGGCGGCCGGGCCGTCGCTGCTCGGCACTGCCAGCGAGGCTGGCGACTGGGTTCCTGCGCCGGTGCCTTCGATCGTCAGCGTGGCGCGCGCCTCGATACGGTCGCTTGCCCCGCCAGCCATGAGCTCGATCGTACCCGGCTCAATCATCCAACCGCCCCGCTGCGCCCACAGCGCGAAGTGCGCGGCGCTGAGCGTGAAGCGGACCGTGCGAGTCTCGCCAGGCTGCAGCGCGACGCGGCGGAAGCCGCGCAGCTGCATGACCGGGCGCGAAACCGAGGCGACAGGGTCGCGCATGTAGAGCTGGACCACCTCGTCGCCGGCCCGCGCGCCGGTGTTGGTGACAGGGACCGAGACCGTGACGGTGCCGCCGGCGGCGGGGATGCTCGCATGGTCGAGCGTCAGCGGGCCGTAGTCGAACGTGGTGTAGCTGAGCCCGTGTCCGAAGGCCCACACGGGCGTGATCGGCTGGTCGCGCCAGCGGACGGTGTCGGCGGCAAGGTCTTCGCTCGCCGGGCGGCCGCTCGGGAGCTGGTCGTAGGCGAACGGGACCGCGCCGCTCGCCCGCGGAAAGGTCGCCGGCAAGCGGCCGCCGGGGTTGGCGTCGCCGAACAGCGTGCGGACGAGCGCGGGGCCGGAT
>JAGIBE010000175.1 GCA_017744495.1 Caulobacter sp.
AGGATCCCCTGATTGACGATGATCGTGTCGACCTTGTTCAGACGCTGCTCGATCGTGGTGCGGTTGATGAAGCCGAACTTGGCGATCAGGCGCTTGTTGGTGACGGCGAAATCCGAATTGAGCTGATACATCAGCGCAAAGATGAACCAGACGAAAGTAACCGGAAGAAGGACACCGAAGCTAATGACCGTCCAAAACACCGGCCAGATATAGATGCCCCAGTGAACCTTGGCGTCGAACAAGACCTTCTCGTCGCCAGTAATAACTTGGTCAATATAACGCGCCACTCGCGCACCCCCAGAATAAAACAGCCCGCTCGCACTCTTAGTAGAGCACGTGGCGCTGTCAACCCGAGAGGCATGAGCGGCCGAAGGCGCCCCCCTAAGATTGAGTTCGCCGCCATGCGCGCGGCGCGCAGCAAAAAGGCCCGACGGTTTCCCGCCGGGCCTCTTCGTCTCGCGGAACCGAAGGACGCTTAGTCCTTGGCGCGTTCCTGGTAGCTGTTGTCTTCCGTCAGGATGATCACCTTGGTGCCGACGGTGATGTACGGCGGAACGGTGGTCTTGACGCCGTTGCTGAGCACGGCCGGCTTGTACGACGACGAGGCGGTCTGGCCCTTCACCGACGGTTCGGTGTCGACGA
>JAGIBE010000176.1 GCA_017744495.1 Caulobacter sp.
GTCGAGCCCTCTCTACCGCGCGGTGCGGGCCACCAACTGGCTGCGGCGGCAGATCCGCACCAATTCGCTGTGGTTCCTGTTCCTCGCGCTGCTGGTCGGCGCCGGCGCGGGCCTGTTCGCGATCGGGCTGGGCCAGCTCGCGCGCGGCACCCAGCGGCTGCTGTTCGGCCTCGCCCAGGGCGAGCATCTGAGCGCGGCCGAGGCGATCGCCCCCTGGCGGCTGGTCGCCCTGCCCATCGGCGGCGCGCTGCTCGGGCTCGTCCTGTGGTTCCTGCGCCGCCGCAAGCCGGTCGACATCGTCGAGGCGAACGCGCTGCACGGCGGCCGCATCCCGGCACGCGACACCGCGACGGTGGTCGGCACCACACTGCTCTCCAACAGCTTCGGCGCCTCGGTGGGGCTGGAGGCCGCCTATGCCCAGGCCGGCGGCGGGCTCGCCTCGCTGCTCGGGCAGAAGGTCAAGCTCAGGCGGAGCGACCTGCGCACGCTGATGGCCGCCGGCGCCGGCGCCGCGGTGAGCGCCGCGTTCGGCGCGCCGCTCACCGGCGCCTTCTATGCCTTCGAAGTGGTGCTCGGCGCCTATAGCACCGCCACCGTCGCCCCGGTGATGCTCGCCGCCCTCGCCGCCGCCGTGCTGGCGCGCGGCATGGGGATGACCCCCTATGTGATCGCCGCCGGC
>JAGIBE010000177.1 GCA_017744495.1 Caulobacter sp.
CCGTTGCGGCCCTTGTCGTTGTGGAAGATCGGGACGGTGATCCCGTCGGCTTTCGCCTTGTCGTCCAGCCACTTCATGTAGCGTTGCTGGGGCGCGCCGACGACGTCGAGCTCGTTCTCGATCTGGTGGGCGATCACCGTGCCTTGGCCGGTCGTCAGCTGGTGACGGGCGATGACGGCGTTGATCTGGGTCAGCCACTCGTCGGCGGCCTGGATGTATTCCGGCGCGTCGGTGCGGGCGCGGGCCTGCTGGTTGACCAGCCAGCCGGGGAAGCCGCCCCGGGTCAGCTCGGCGTTCACATAAGGCCCGGCGCGGGTGATGACGTAGAGGCCCTCTTCCTTGGCCATGGTCAGCACGCGGTCCATGTCGCGCACGCCGTTGAAGTCGTAGACCCCCTGCTTGGGCGAGTGGTAGCCCCAGTCGAAATAGATCGCGACCGTGTTGTAGCCGCTGGCCTTCATTTTCTGGAGGATGTCGCGCCACAGGTCGGGGCTCGGCACGCGGAAGGGATGGAACTCGCCGCCCCATGAATAGACGCGCTGGCCGTCGACCTTCAGCGAGTACTTGTCCCAGGTGATCTGGTGCGCTTGAGCCGGTTTGGCCGCGACCGTCTGGTCGCCGCCTTCCTTCAGCACGGTGAAGTGGCGCACCGTGCCGGACAGGTCCGGAAGCTCGGTCTTGGCCGTCCAGGTACGCAAGCCGTCCTTGCTGTCCGAGTACCAGTACCGCTTGGCGGCGTACTCGTCGAAATAGATGCGCCAAGACCCTTCGGGAGTACGCGTCAGGGCGGGGCCTTCGACGCCCTTGCCCCAGCCGGCCCAATCGCCCGAGCCCTTGGCCTGCCACGGCCCGTCCAGCGAGGGGGCGGTGTAGAGCTCGATGAACTTGCTGGTCTCGTTCTTGGCGAAGGCGTTGTAGAGCCCGCCGTCCCGCACCACGAAGGTGTCGATGAAGTTCGGCCCCAGCCCCGAGAGCGGCTTGGGCGCGCTCCACGCGGACAGCGAGGCGTCGGTCGCGGCGAGACGGTAAGGCTGGAACTGGCCCTGCTGGCCCGTCGTGGAGACCGACAGGATCAGGTTCATCGACCCGTCCTGGTCGACGAACCATTCCGGCGCCCAGCTGTTGGTCGCGCCGGGAACCTCGACCTTCACGTCGCGCAGGTAGGTCCAGTCGGCCAGGTCCTTGCTGCGAGCCAGGCCGATCGTGTCGCCGCTCCAGCCGGTGGTGTAGGCGACATAGTACCAGCCGTCGGTGTGCTTCATCACGCTGGGATCGCGGATGAGACCCTTGGGCGGGGTGTAGGCCAGCGGCTTCTTCAGGATGAAGCGCGTCCCGTCCGCCGAGTCGTAGACGCTCATGTTCGACTGGCTGGCGTTGGTGAACGCCGTCATCGTGTAGCGCGCGGGCTCGGCGAGCGCCGACGTCGCCATCAAGGCGGCGGCCAGGCTGAGGGCGGGAAGGAAAAAGCGCATCCTCAGCCCTCGAAATAGAAGACAGGCTTGAGCGGCCATTCGACTGGCCTGTGGTCCGGATGGACCTCCATCAGGTCGGCCATGAAGTCCCACCAGCGCTTCATCACCGGCTGCAGCGGCAGGGCGTCCTTCTTGTTGTCGGGGCGCAGGCGCAGCACGGCGAAGAGGCTCAGGGTCTCTTCGTCCAGGAAGATCGAATAGTCGTGGACGCCCGCGTCACGCAGGGCGTTGGCGAGATCGGGCCACAGTTGGTCGTGGCGACGCTCGTACTCGGCCGCGACGCCGGGCTTGAGCTGCATGCGGAAGGCGAGGGGCCGGTCCTGGTTGCTCATCGTGTCCTCCCGTTTCTTGCTCTTGTCGTTGTGGATCAGGTCGTGGCCGGCGGCAGGCGGTAGACTTGGCGGGCCGTTCCGCTGAACAGCAGGTCCCGCTCGGTCTCGCCGAAGTCGGCGGTGATAGCGTCGTAAGCCTCGTAGAAGCCGCCGAACGACCCGTGCACCTTCTCGACCGGGAAGTTGCTGGCGAACATGCAGCGCTCCGGCCCAAAGGTCTCGATCACGCGCAGCACGAAGGGGCGCAGGCTGTCGGTCGTCCACGACCGGTCGATCATGGCCAGGCCGGAGATCTTGCAACTGACGTTCGGCCGTTCCGCCAACAGAGCCAGGCCGTCGCGCCAGGCCCTCAGCCCCGCCTCGTCGCGATCGGTGGGCATGCCGGCGTGGTTGACGATCACCGGGATGTCCGGATGCGCCGCCGCCAGTTCCGCCGCTGTCGCCATCTGCGACGGATAGAGCTGCAGGTCGAACGACAGGCCGTACTTGGCCAGCACGGCGTAGCCCTTGCGCCACGCATCGTTCACCAGCAGGTCGGTCGGGCCGTAGGTCTTGGCCGGGTCCTTGTGCCAGTTGACGATCTGGCGCACGCCTCGGACATTGGGCCGCTGAGCCTGAGCTTCCAGCAGGGCCTCGACGCCCGGATCGTCCAGATTGGCCCCACAGACGATGCCGCCGATCACGCCTCGCGTATCGGCCAGGCCCTGCAGCCAGTCCGTCTCCGACAGCTGGTCCTTGGGCGGAAGGCCGCACTCGACGTGGACGGTCTGGACGACGTTCCAGCCCCTGGTGTCGGCCAGATAGTCGTCCAGCCCGTACGAGCGATAGGCGATCGGCGACATGTCGCCGGCCGGGTTGTTCGGCAGCGGCTCGTCCTGAAGCCAGGCGTAGTAATGCCGGTCCAGGTCCCACAGATGCATGTGGGGGTCGACGATCGGACCGGCGTAGGCCATCGCCCTGGCTCCCTAGAAGGTCGTGCGGCCGCCCGACGTGTCGAAGGTCGAGGCGGTGGTGAAGCTGCACTCTTCGCTGGCCATGAAGCAGACCATGGCGGCGCTCTCATGGACTTCGCCAAGGCGGCCCATCGGGATCTTGCCCTTCATGTACTCGACCTGGCTCTGGGGCAGCTGCTCCAGGATCGGGCTTTCGAAGGTGGCCGGGGTCAGGCTGTTGGCGATGACGCCCTTGGTGGCCAATTCCTTGCCCAGCGACTTGGTCAGGCCGATCACCGCCGCCTTCGACGCCGAATAGGCGCCGGCGTTGGGATTGCCTTCCTTGCCCGCCACCGAGGCGACGTTGACGATCCGCCCGTAACCATTGGCCAGCATGAACGGGACCACGGCCTTGCAGCAGTAGAAGACGCCGTTGACGTTGATGTCGAAGACACGCTTCCAGCTGTCGGTCGGGTACTCGTATACGGTGGCCGTGGCGCCGGTGATGCCGGCCGAGGCCACCAGGACGTCGACGCGGCCCAAGGCCG
Source organism: Caulobacter sp. (assembly GCA_017744495.1). GTDB lineage: Bacteria > Pseudomonadota > Alphaproteobacteria > Caulobacterales > Caulobacteraceae > Caulobacter. Next base: position 3,285 of record JAGIBE010000177.1, read on the forward strand.
CGTTGGCGGCCTTGCCGGCGGCCAGGACGGCGGCTTCGTCGGAGACGTCCAGGGCCACGGCGTGCTGGGCGCCCACCTCGGCGGCGGCGGCCTTCAGGCCGTCGGCGTCCACGTCCCACAGCGAGACCTGGCCGCCCTCGGCGACGATGCGCGCGGCCACGGCCTTGCCCAGGCCCGAGGCCCCGCCGGTGACCACCGCGGCGCGACCGGCGAAACGGTTGGGATAGACCTTGGGAGAGGAGACGGTGCTCACGCGACGCCGTCCTTCGACCAGGCCACGACGATCTGGCGCTGCTCGCCCAGCTTCTCGATGCCCAGGCGGATCTCGTCGCCGGCCTTCAGATAGACGGGCTCGGGCTTCTGGCCCATGCCGACGCCCGGCGGCGTGCCGGTGGTGATCAGGTCGCCCGGCTCCAGCGTCATGAACTCGCTGATGTAGGAGACCAGCTTGCTGATCGGGAAGATCATGGTCTTGGACGAGCCGTCCTGCTTGCGCTGGCCGTTGACCTCCAGCCACATGCCCAGGTTCTGCGGGTCGCCCACCTCGTCCGAAGTGACCATCCATGGGCCGACCGGACCGAAGGTGTCGCAGCCCTTGCCCTTGTCCCAGGTGCCGCCGCGTTCGATCTGGAAGGCGCGCTCGGAGACGTCGTTGATCAGCACATAGCCGGCGACGTGGTCCAGGGCCTCGGCTTCCGAAACGTACGAAGCGCGCGTGCCGATCACGACGCCCAGCTCCACTTCCCAGTCGGTCTTGGTCGAGCCTTTGGGGATCATCACCGGATCGTTCGGGCCGGTCAGGCAGCTGACGGCCTTGGTGAAGAGCACCGGCTCTTCCGGGATCGGCAGGTTCGACTCGGCGGCGTGGTCGGCGAAGTTCAGGCCCACGGCGATGAACTTGCTGACGCCCTTGACCGGCACGCCGTAGCGGGGCGAGCCCTCGACCAGCGGCAGCGACTTGGGATCGATCGCGGCCAGTTTCTTTAGGCTGGCGGGCGACAGCTCGGCGCCAGTGATGTCGGCGACGTGGCCGGACAGGTCGCGGATCTGGCCCTCGGCGTCGAGGAGGCCGGGCTTTTCAGACCCCTTGGGGCCGTAACGGAGCAGTTTCATTTGGGGGATGCTCTTTGGGAGGAGATCAGCGGGCGTAAGGCCGGTGCAAGCCGACCTCGCGATTGAGGTCGACGCCGAAGCCGGGCGCGTCGGAGAGTTTCAGCTTGCCGTTCACCGGCACGGGTTCGCCGATCAGCTGGGGGTGGAACATCGGGACCACCTCATCGGCCTTGGGGGCCATCATCAGGAACTCGGCGAACGGGCTGTTATGGCGCGTGATCACGAAGTGGTAGCTGTACACGGACGAGCCGTGCGGGATCATCATCACGCCCTTGCTGTCGGCCAGGTTGGCGATCTTGATCAGCTCGGTGACGCCGCCGCACCAGCCCACGTCCGGCTGGATGATGTCGCAGCACTCCATCTCCAGCAGCATGCGAAAGCCCCAGCGGGTGGCCTCGTGCTCGCCGGTGGTGACCAGCATGCCTTTGGGAGCGTTCTTCTTCAGGTCGCGATAGCCCCAGTAGTCGTCGGGGCTGAGCGCCTCCTCGATCCACTTGAGGCCATACTCATGGGCCTTGTGGGCCAGCTTGGTGGCGTAGTTGAGGTCCAGGGCCATCCAGCAGTCGAACATCAGCCAGAAGTCCTCGCCGCAGCGCTCGCGCATCGTGGCGAGCTCCTCGAGGTTCTTGCGCAGGCCTTCCTCGCCCTCGGCCGGGCCGTGGTGCAGGGGCATCTTGCCGCCGATGAAGCCCATCTCTTTGGCCAGGTCCGGGCGGGCGCCCGTGGCGTAGAAGGTCAGCTCGTCACGGACCTTGCCGCCCAGCAGGGCGTAGACCGGCTCCTGGCGCAGCTTGCCCAAAAGGTCGTACAGCGCCAGGTCGACGCCGGAGATGGCGTTCACCACCAGGCCCTTGCGGCCGTAGTACTGGGTCGAGAAGTACATCTGGTCCCAGATCTTCTCGACCTCGCTCGGGTCGCGGCCTTCCAGGAAGCGCGAGAGGTGCTTCTCGACGATGTAGGCGGCCGGCTCGCCGCCGGTGGTCACCGCGAAGCCGACCGTGCCGTCGGCCGCCTCGATCTCGACGACCAGGGTGCCCAGCACGTTGATGCCGAAGCTCTGGCGGCTCTGGCGATACTCAGGATAGCGCGACATCGGGGTGGCGATGTGGTCGTCGATCCAGTGGCCGTCGCCCTGGTCGTGATAGTCGGCGCCGCCGCCGCGGACGACATAGGCGCGCACCTGGCGGATAAGGGGAAACGGCATGGGAAAAACCAGCTCCAGCCCAAGACTTCCAAGAGGAAGCAATCTACTTAAAGTAAGGGAAGGGCGTATCGTAAGGCTCAGGCCTTCGACATGCTTTGGCGAAACCTTGAGCGGCCGCGCCTATCCTCCCCGGAGACGTCCTATGACACGGTGGCGCGCCCTGACTTTTGGTGACCGGATCGTCGCCTTCGCCGCTTGCGCTAGGTACCATATTATGAGAGAGAGTGCTACAAAATGAAACGTGACGCGTCAAGGGGAGCCGAGCCGGTGGCCAAGGAAGACAGCGCAGGCGGCAAGGCGCCCAGCGGCAGCCAGACGCTCTTCCGGGGCCTGGACCTTCTGGACGTGGTCGCCGACTCCGGCACCATCGGCCTACCCGCCCTGGCCCAGCGCCTGGGCCTGACCCGCAGCACGACTCACCGCCTGGCCACGGCCCTGGTCGAGCGTCGCCTGCTCTCCCAGACCCCGCGCGAAGGCTACAGCCTGGGCTCCAAACTTCTCGAGCTGGGATACCTGGCCGGCCAGCAGATGGACCTGCCGCGCGTAGCCCGCCCGCATCTGGAAAAGCTGTGGGACGAGCTGGAGGACACGGTCCACCTGGGCGTCCTGGAAGGCGACCGAGCCCACTACCTGGACAAGCTGACCGGTCGCCGGCGGATCAACATCTCCTCACGCGTCGGCGACCGCCAGCCGATCCGCTCGACGGGCCTGGGCAAGGCTCTGGTGCTGGACGACACCGAGGAACGCTGGCGCGAGCTCTATCGCAAGGAAGGCCCGCGTTCGGCGCACGGCCCCGACGAGGAGCAGTGGATCGCCTGGATGCGCGACTACGCCAAGAAGGGCGTGGCCTTCGACTTGGAGGAGAACGAGGATCGCATCCGCTGCGTCGCCGCGCCGATCCGCGGCCCCAGCGGCGCGATCGTCGCGGCCATCAGTGTCTCGGGCGCGGCCCAGTACATGGACGACGCCCGCATGAAGGACCTGACCACGACGGTGCGCGACTGCGCCAACGCCATCGGCGTCGAGTTGGGTTGGAACGAGAAGAGGACGCCCGCCAAGCGGTAGAGCGTGACAGCCGAAAGTGGATGCCGGTTTCGGCGCCCGTCACGCTCCAACTCTGAAGAGCGTCCTGAGTATTAGTGGAGGAACGATGCTTCTGAAGGACAAGGTGGTGCTGGTGACCGGCGCCTCGCAGGGGATCGGCAAGGCCGCGGCCATCGGCTGCGCCCGGCACGGCGCGGACGTGGCGATCAACTACCATTCCGACGAGGCCGGCGCGGCCGACGCCGTGCGCGAGATCCAGGCCCTGGGCCGCCGCGCCATCGCCGTGAAGGGCGACGTGGCCGAGGTCGAGACCGCCGCATCGTTCGTCCAGGCCGCGGTCGACGCCTTCGGCCGGGTCGACGTCTTCGTCAACAACGCCGGCATCTGCCCGTTCCACGCCTTCCTCGACATGCCGCCCGAAGTGATGGAGCGGACGATGAAGGTGAACCTCTTCGGCGCCTACTACATGGTCCAGGCGGCGGCCAACCAGATGGTCAAGCAGGGCGACGGCGGCGCGATCATCGCCGTCAGCTCGATCAGCGCCCTGGTCGGCGGCGGCATGCAGACCCACTACACCCCGACCAAGGCCGGCGTGCACAGCCTGATGCAGTCGACGGCCATCGCCCTGGGCAAGTACGGCATCCGCTGCAACTCGGTGCTGCCGGGCACCATCGAGACGGCGATCAACAAGGAAGACCTGGCCGACGTCGCCAAGCGCGACTACATGGCCGGCCGCATCCCGCTGGGACGCCTGGGCGAACCCGACGACCTGGCTGGGCCGATCGTCTTTCTGGCTTCGGACTTGGCCAAGTACGTCACCGGCGCGGCCCTGCTGGTCGACGGCGGCGCCTTCGTGAACCTGCAATAGCGGCCATGATCGTCTCGTCCACGACGGACTTCCGAGAAGCGGCGCGGCGCAAGCTGCCGCGCTTCCTGTTCGACTACATCGACGGCGGCGCCTATGCCGAGCGGACCCTGGCTCGCAACGTCTCGGACTTGGCCGACCTTTCCCTGCGCCAGCGGGTGCTGAAGGACGTCTCGCGGGTCGACACCTCCACCACCCTGTTCGGCCACTATCAGGCCCTGCCGGTGGCGCTGGCCCCCGTGGGCCTGACGGGCATGTACGCGCGGCGCGGCGAGTGTCAGGCGGCCAAGGCCGCGGCCGCCAAGGGCGTGCCGTTCTGCCTGTCGACGGTTTCGGTCTGCGACCTCAAGGAAGTCTCCCAGGCCAGCCCGTCGCCGATCTGGTTCCAGCTCTACGTGCTGCGCGACCGGGCCTTCATGCGCGACCTGCTGGCCCGCGCCGCCGACGCCGGGGCCACGGCCCTGGTGTTCACCGTCGACATGCCCGTGCCCGGGGCCCGCTATCGCGACGCCCATTCCGGCATGAGCGGTCCCAACGCCGCCGCGCGGCGGCTGGCGCAGGCGATGTTCAAGCCGCAATGGGCCTGGGACGTCGGGGTCATGGGTCGTCCCCACACCCTGGGCAACGTCGCCCCGGTGCTCGGCGCCAATTCGGGCCTGGAGGACTTCATGGGCTGGCTGGGGGCCAATTTCGATCCCTCGATCCAGTGGAAGGACCTCGACTGGATCCGCGACCAGTGGAAGGGGCCGCTGATCATCAAGGGCGTGCTCGATCCCGAGGACGCTAAGGCCGCCGCCGACATCGGGGCCGACGGCATCGTGGTCTCCAACCATGGCGGCCGTCAGCTGGACGGCGTGCTGTCCTCGGCCCGCGCCCTGCCGGCCATAGCCGACGCCGTGGGCGACCGCCTGACCGTGCTGGCCGACAGCGGCGTGCGCTCGGGCCTGGACGTGGTGCGAATGCTGGCCCTGGGGGCCAAGGGCGTCCTCTTGGGCCGGGCCTTCGTCTACGCCCTGGCCGCGCGCGGCGGGCCGGGCGTGACCCAACTGCTGGACCTGATCGAGAAGGAGATGCGCGTGGCCATGGCCCTGACCGGGGTCAACACACTGGCCGAGATCGACAGGTCTATCCTGGCCAAGGTGGATTCATGAGCGTGCTCGCCCTCGTCGCGGCCCTGGCGCTGCAGGCCGCGCCTGTTACGGCGCCAGGCGCGCCCAAGCCCGACCTCACGGACGTGCCAGCGCCGCCAGCCATGGCCGCCCCGGTCGCGCGCATCCTGATCGCCAGCGATTCCACCGCCGCCAACTACGGCGCCTCGGCCTATCCGCAGATGGGCTGGGGCATGGTGCTGAAGTGCTCGCTGGACCCGCGTGTCGAGGTTGTGAACCTGGCGCGCGGCGGTCGCTCGACCAAGACCTTCATCGAGGAAGGCCTGTGGGACGGTCTGCTGGCCAAGCTCCAGCCGGGCGACACCGTGCTGATCCAGTTCGGCCACAACGACGCCGACCGGGTGAAGATCATCCGCTTCACCGATCCCAAGGGCGCCTACACGGCCAACCTGACCCGCTTCGTGGCCGACGTGCGGGCCAAGGGCGGCCAGCCGGTCCTGATGACCCCGATCGCCAAGCATGTGTTCGAAGGCGACAAGGTCCAGGAGACCCACGGCCCCTACGCAGAGGCCGTCCGCGCCGTGGCCAAGGCCACGAAGACCCCGCTGATCGACCTGGACGCTGACATGATGGGCGCCCAGCAGGCGATGGGCGAGCCGGCCTCGCGCCGCCTCTACCTGATCTACACGCCCGAGGACCACGTCGCCCGCTATCCGACGGGCAACAGCGACACCACCCATATCAACGAGGGCGGAGCGCGCCTGGCCGCGTCGCTGGTGGCGGGACGTCTGGCGTTTCTGGGCCTGCCGGTCTCGACCTATGTGCACCCCGCCTCGACCGGCGTGCAGCCGATCCTCGGCGCGCCAAGATGCCCCGGGCGGTAGAGCTTCCGGCAAAGAAAAAGCGGAGCGCCGATTAGGCGCCCCGCTGGCCCGGATTGGGGGGAAGACGGGCGAGTCCGTGTGTGGGGAGGGACGGAACAGGCTCCAATCCCAACGGCTAAGATTCCACAATGTGGAACATTGTCCGATATAATGAGAATACTTGACAGCGGGACGGATGTCAAGCCACAGGTGGAAAAAGGCCCGAAGTGGTCTGGCCAATTTGGAGGGCGCCACCATGCGACAGGTTGCGGGATCGATCCTGGGCGGACTCTGCACCGCCCTCTGCGTGGCGGGCGCCGCGACGGCCGCTCCGCGTGTCGACCGGTTCTTCAATGACGGCTGGCGCATGACGACCGGCGAGATCGCCGGCGCCGAACAGCCCGACCTCGACGACGCCGCCTGGAAGTCCGTCACCCTTCCGCGCGCCTTCAACGAGGACCAGGCCTTCCGCGACGCCAGCACCGACCAGAAGGAAGCGATCATCTGGTATCGCAAGCGCTTTGTTTTACCCGCCGACGCGGTCCCGGGCGGCAAGGCGTTCCTGGCCTTCGAGGGCGTGCGTCAGGCGGCCGACGTCTTCGTCAACGGCGTGCGCGTGGGCGGCCACGAGAACGGCGTCTCGGGCTTCGCCGTCGACGCCACCGCCCAGCTGAAGCCCGCGCCCTTCGTCAATGTCATCGCCGTACGGGTCGACAACAGCTGGACCTACAAGGAGCGCGCCACCGGCAGCGCCTTCCAGTGGAACAATAAGAACTTCAACGCCAACTACGGCGGGGTGAACCAGGCCGTGCGCCTGCACCTGACCGGCGGCCTGCACCAGACCCTGCCGTTCTATTCCAGCCTGGGCACGACGGGCGTTTACATCTGGGCTGACCGGTTCGACATCCGAAAGGGCGCGGCGACCGTCCATGCCGAGTCCCAGGTGCGTAACGACAGCAGCCGCCCGCGCACCTTCAGCTATCGGGTCAGCCTGCGCGACGTGGACGGCAAGCCGGCCGGGAGGTTCGAGGGCCCGACGATCACCCTGGCGCCCGGCGAAGCCCGCACGGTCTCGGCACAGGCGGCGCTGAAGGGCCTGCACTTCTGGAGCTGGGGCTACGGCTATCTCTACACGGTCAGCACCGAGCTGGTGGAAAACGGGGCGGCCGTCGATGCGGTCTCAACCCGCACCGGCTTCCGGAAGACCGAGTTCCGGAACGGCATGATCTGGCTCAACGACCGGGTCATCCAGGTCCACGGCTACGCCCAGCGCAGCACCAACGAATGGCCCGCCCTGGGCTCGGACGCGCCGGCGTGGATGAGCGACTTCTCCAATCGCCTGATGGTCGAGAGCAACGGCAACCTGGTGCGCTGGATGCACGTGACCCCGGCCCGCCAGGACATCGACTCCGCCGACCGCGTGGGCCTGATGCAAGCCCTGCCGGCGGGCGACGCCGAGAGCGACGTCACCGGCCGCCGCTGGGAGCAGCGCGTCGAGGTCACGCGCGACGCCATGGTGGCCTTCCGCAACAACCCGTCGGTGATCTTCTACGAGGGCGGCAATGAGAACATCAGCGACGAGCACGTGGCCGAGTTGAAGGCCCTGCGCGACCAGTTCGACCCGCACGGCGGCCGCGCCGTCGGCTCGCGCGAGATGCTGGCCAGCAAGGTCGCCGAGTACGGCGGCGAAATGCTCTACATCAACAAGAGCGCCGGCAAGCCGGTCTGGGCCATGGAATATTCCCGCGACGAGGGCGCGCGGAAGTTCCAGGATGACTTCACCCCGCCGTTCCACATCGACAGCCCCGACTACAACCGCAACCAGGACAGCCACGCGGCCGAGGATGTCCGCCGCTGGTTCGACTACTGGCGTGAACGGCCCGGCGGCGGCGATCGCGTCAGCTCCGGCGGTGTGAACATCGGCTTCACCGACAGCAACACCCACTTCCGGGGCGACAACAACTATCGCCGCAGCGGCGAGGTGGACGCCATGCGCCTGCCCAAGGAGGGCTTCTGGGCCCACCAGGTGATGTGGGACGGCTGGGTCGATGTCGAGCGTCCGCGCAGCCACATCATCGGCCACTGGAACTACGCGCCGGGCACGGTGAAGGACGTGATGGTGGTCTCCAGCGCCGACAGCGTCGAGCTGCTGCTGAACGGCAAGTCGCTGGGCCGGGGCGTGAAGTCGGACGGCTTCCTCTTCACCTTCAAGGACGTGGCCTGGGCGTCGGGGACGCTGCGGGCGGTCGGCCGCGACGCCAAGGGCAGGGATGTCTCGGTCGCCGAAGTCGCCACCACCGGCCCCGCCGTCGCCCTGCGCCTGACCCCGCACGTCGGCCCCTCCGGCTGGCGCGCCGACGCCTCGGACATCGCGCTGGTCGACGTCGAGGCCGTGGACGCCCAGGGCCGCCGCGTGCCGACGGCGCTGGACCTGGTGAAGTTCGACCTGTCGGGCCCAGCCGAGTGGCGCGGCGGCCTCGCCCAGGGCGACTCCACCGGCAAGAAGCCGGCTGCGGTCATCGGTCCGGCGGTGAACATTACCAGCCAGGCGGCCGGCAAGGACGCGGTCACCCACTACGAGGGGACCAATCGCGGCGACGACAACTGGATACTGTCGCGCAGCCTGCCGATCGAGGCCGGGATCAACCGCGTGGCCCTGCGCTCGACCCTGGCGGCCGGCAAGGTCGTCGTCAGCGCCACCGCCGAGGGGCTGAAGCCCGCCAGCCTGACCCTGGACGTCGCCCCCCCGTCGGCGGAGCCCGCTGTTCTGCCGGTCAATCTGGAGCGCGGCCCGACGCCGACCACGCCGTCCTATGAGGTCCGGCGCGTGGCCCTGAAGCCCGCCGCCGTGGTGGCCGGCTCCAACCCCGCCGACGTCGCCAAGGCCACGGACGATGACGAGACCACCCACTGGGCCAGCGACGGCCGGCTGCCCGACGCCTGGCTGGAGCTCCAATACGCCCAGCCCCAGAAGGTGGACGAGGTGGTGCTGAAGCTGATCGGCTGGCGCCTGCGGGCCTATCCGCTGCGCATCACCCTGGACGGCAGGGTCGTCTACGAAGGCGTGGCGCCCAAGAGCCTGGGCTATGTCACCCTGCCTCTGAAGCCCAGCGCCGCCGGCCGCAAGCTGCGCATCGCCCTGACCGGTCCCACCGAGGATCGCGACGCCTTCGGCAAGATCGTCGAGATCACCGGCGCCCGGGCGGGCCTGGATACGGGGGCGGAGAAGGTCAAGACCGGCGGCGCGCTCGGGCTGATCGAGGCCGAGGTCTATCGGCGGCGGTAGCTCCGCCGCCTACAGGGCGAGCCTACTTCGCCTTGGCCACCTCGACCGCGTAGACGTGATTAACCCCGTGCATGTTGGAGCGGAACACGATCCACTTGGCGTCGGGCGTGAAGTTGACGTTCGGCTCCAGCCGGTAGTCGTGGCCTTTCATGTTGACCAGCTTCTCGGTGTCGAGAACGCCTGGCTGGATCAGGGCCTCAGAGCCCGGCGCGTGGATGCCGGCGACGTCCGGAATGGCGCGCGGGCGCATCAGATAGAGCCATTTGCCGTCGAGGGCGTGGGCGACCATTTCGCTGTCGCCGCCGTCGCCCGCGAACAGCTTGCCGTCCGGCGAGGTGTTGAAGTGCACCGACCAGGCGTTGCGGTCCAGGTGCAGCCAGGTGCGCTTGCCGGTGGCGATCTCGTAGCCGGCCACCCAGAAGTCCTCGCCGCGCGGGGTCTGCAGGTCGTACCAGACGGTCTTGCCGTCGGCGCTGAACCACTCGTGCCCGGCGATCTCCATGTTCATGGTCCGGGCGTGGATCTTGACGGGCACGTCACCGGTCTTGTCGATCCTCACCAGCCACAGGCGGTCCACCTTATGCCAGGGGCCCTCGTGGCAGAACATCAGCAGGCCCGGATCGGTGGGCGAGAACTGCAGGTGGTTCAGCCAGTCGGTGGCCTGGTGCACGACCTTGCGCTCGCCGGTGGCCGTGTTGATCGTGAAGATCTCCATCGGGATGCGGCTGTCGAGGCGCGCGTTCAGCTGGACCTCGCGACCCTCGGCGTAGGACAGCTCACGGCCGTCGGCGCTTTTCACGTCGTCGGGGTTCTTGGGCAGGGTGTCGGCCAGGTTCGGGACGGCCGGCACGTCGGTGCGCACGGCCACGCCGGCCAGCAGGGTCTCGTCGGCGTTGATCGTCTGGATGCCCACGCCCTTGGCCAGCTTGGCGATCGCCCGGACCTTCTTGGTGGCCGGATCGACCGCCTCGACCTGGCCCGTGCCGTCCTCGGCCATGCGCTGGTAGTAGACCTGGCCGGTCTTGCGGCCGACGAACAGTAGCCGGACCTTGCCCTCGACGACGGGCTTGAGGACGTGGCTCTTCAGGTCGACCACCGAGATCCCGTCCGGCGTGCTGATCGCCAGGAACCGGCCGTCGGGCGTGTAGCCGTTGTAGTTGAAATAGAGGCTGCCGCTGCCGGGCTTGTCCGACAGGCGGATCACGCGGTGGCCGGTGTCCTTGTCGATCCATTCGCGCGGGGCCTCGGGCAGGCCGGGGCGGGGCTCGGTGACCCTGTCTTGGGCCAGGGCAGGAACGAGGGCGGCGGGCGCGGCGGCGGCGAGCACCAGGCTCAGGGCGGCGGCGCGGAGGAGGGCGGTCTTCATCGTCATCACCTCACTTGGTCACGATGTCGGCGCGGGGCGGCGTCTTCATGCCCTCGCCGAGATAGAAGCTGGTGTGCGGCGGCTGGTTGTAGGCCGTGTTCTGCCAGGCGATCGACACGCGGTACTGCGGGTCGTGCATCAGGGTCACCAGGCGGCGCTGGGTGACGTAGGGCGTGGCGTAGATCCGCAGGGACCTGTTGTCCTCGGCCCGCCAGATGACCTCCTCGCGCCAGTCGCCCAGGATGTCGGCCGACAGGGCCGGGGTCGACTTGGTGCCGTTGTTGGAGGTGAAGCCCTCGGCGGTCAGCAGGGGCCTCGCCTCGCCGGTCTTCCAGTCCCATTTGCTGATCTGGTTCTTGTCCAGCAGCTCGCGCAGGTCGTCGCCGTCCCACCAGATCGCGAAGTTGGTCTGGCGCGGATGCTTGACCCCTTCGATCGGCTTGCCCTGGGCGGTGTAGAGCGTCTCCTGGTTCGAGCCCCAGGCCTCCTCGCCCGGAAAGCGTGGGTCGATGTCGGCCGATAGGCCCCGGCCGGTGTCCTTGTCGGTGGGCGTGCTCCACAGAACCTTGCCGGTCTTGGCGTCCAGCATGGCCGCGCCGATGCCGCCGTTTTTGCCGGGGCTCTCGTGGACGCCGAACTTCTCCAGGCCCGGATGGGTCGGGTCCAGATCTCCGACATGCATGGCGTCGCCGTGATACAGCCGGGCGCTCCACAGGCCCTTGCCGTCATCGTCCACCGCCATCGAGCCGTAGATAATCTCGTCGCGGCCGTCGCCGTCGACATCGGCGACGCTGAGCTGGTGGTTGCCCTGGCCGCCGAACGCCTCGTTACCGGGCGCGGCGCTGTCGAACAGCCAGCGCTGGGTCAGCTTGCCGTCCCGGAAGTCCCACGCCGCCACCGTGGAACGGGCGTAGTAGCCGCGCCCCATGATGATGCTGGGGCGCCGGCCGTCGAGGTAAGCGGTGCCGGCCAGGAAGCGGTCGGAGCGGTTGCCGTAGCCGTCGCCCCAGATCTCCGTCATCTGCTCGACGGTGGGCGCGTCGGTGCGCGGGTCGCGCGGGGGCGAGTAGGGGGCGCTGGCCAGGGCCTTGCCGGTCGCGCCCTCGAAGATGGTCAGGAATTCCGGACCCTTCAGGATGCGGCCCTGGACCTTGGCGACCTTGGTCCCGTCCGGCTGGACGAAGGCGCCCGTGCGATCGGCCTGGGGGCGTTCGCCGCCGGTTTCGCGCCAGTCGGCCTTAGGCTCGCCCAGCACCTTGCCGGTCCCGTCGACCGTGCCGTCGCTGGTGCGCACGGCGATTTCGGCCTTGCCGTCGCCGTCGTAGTCATAGACCTGGAACTGGGTGTAGTGCGCCCCGGCCCGGATGTTGCGGCCCAGGTCGATGCGCCACAGGCGCTTGCCGTCCAGCGTATAGGCGTCGAGGAAGACGTTCCCCGTATAGCCGCCGAAGGCGTTGTCCTTGGAATTGGTCGGGTCCCACTTGAGGACGATCTCGTAGCGGCCGTCGCCGTCCAGGTCGCCGATGCTGGCGTCATTGGCCGTGTAGGCATAGGCCTCGCCCGCCGGGGTGACGCCGCCGGCCGGCGGGTCCAGCGGGATGCTGAGATAGCCGTTGGCCCAGACCTTGGCTGGAGCGCCGGCCGCGCCCTCCTTGCCGCCGAGGACGGCGCGGACCGTGTAGGTCGAGCCCTGGCCGCCGGCCTTGTCGACGAAGTCCGTCGGTCCGGTCAGGGGCTTGGCGTTCAGCTTCGTCCCGTCGCGATAGAGGTTGAAGGCGACTTTGGGCGAATCGTCGCCCAGCAGCCGCCAGCTGACCAGGACGCCGCCGTCCACGGCCGGCACGGCGACCACGCCGCGGTCGAGAGCTTCCATCCGGCGAGGCGCGGCCCCGTTCGGCGCGGCGAGCGCCGAGCCGCCCACGGACGACAGCGCCGTCGCCGCCAGAAGAGCCGTCGCGACGACCCGCGCGCCCCGGTTCCCACCACGCTCACCCATGCGTCGAACCCCTTTGGTTTCCCCGTTTCCAGGCTCGCGACGGCCGTTCTTCGGGCCTTGCGGGTCGGCGTGGGAGCCGCCTCGCGAGCGTTGCTGCAGCCTTACACCACGGAAACAAACTTCTGTCTTCCCACAAATTGCATTGACATCTCAGAATGTGGAACTATTCCTATTGTATGAGAAATGCGCCGCCGTGCGTTGCGAGCAGCCCAGCCAAGGGTCGCCGCCGCGCTGGGTAAGGCGTCCGAGGTCTTCGTCGGGGGACCTCAGGTCATGGTTAGAGGGAGGGAACCCAATGCTTGTATCCACTCGCGGCCGTCGCGCGGCCGTCGCCACGGCGTCCTTGCTGGCGTTGACCGCCGGCTTGGCCTGCGCGACCCAGGCCGACGCCCAGGCCAAGCCGGCCGCCACGGCGACCGAGGACAAGGCCAACACCATCGACGAGGTGGTCGTGGTCGGCACGCGCGCCAGCCTCCAGTCGGCCATGAACCGCAAGAAGCGTAACGGCACGATCTCGGACTCCATCGTCGCCGAGGACATCGGCCAGTTCCCCGACAAGAACATCGGCGAGGCCCTGGGCCGGGTCACCGGCGTGCAGCTGGCCCGTGACTTCGGCGAAGGCAACGCGGTGTCGATCCGCGGCGTCGAGCCCGACCTGAACCGCGTCGAGATCAACGGCATGAGCGTGCTGTCGACCGCCGGCAACCTGCAGGTCTACGGCGGCGGCGGCCGTTCCAACGACTTCCGCGAGCTGGCGGCCGAATTGGTCCAGTCGATCGACGTGTTCAAGGGCTTCACGGCCGACATGACCGAAGGCGGCGTCGGCGGCACGGTCTCGGTGACCACCCGCAAGCCGCTGGACTTCGCCAAGCCGACCCTCTCGATGACCGCTTCGGCCCAGAAGCTGGATACCCAGAAGGACTGGGCGCCGCGCTTCAACGTGATCGCGGCCGGCAAGTTCCTGGACGATCGCCTGGGGTTGATGGCCAACGTCACCTACGACGACGTCGACACGCGCGGCGACTTCGTGCGCAACACCTCGTGGGGCCGCTTCGCCGACTTCGACAATTCGGCCGACAAGACCGTCCAGTACTACAACACCGCCTACAACAGCCAGATCAACGACCTGGCCCGCAACGTCACCACGCAGGCCGGCTGCGCCAGCCTGGTCACGCCCGACGCGACCCAGATCTCGACCTCGAACCTGCGCACGGCTTGCCAGTCGCAATGGTACGACTATGCGCCGCGTACAGCCCGCTATGGCGTCTGGTATCGCAACGACAAGCGGATCTCGTCGGAGTTCACCGCCCAGTACCGGTTCAACGACCGTTTGGACGCCTGGCTCACCTACAACTACGACGAACGCAAGCAGACGCTGAACGACATCAACTACGGCACCGACTTCACCTCGGTGAGCCGCCTGCGCAACCTGGTCGGCACGTCATGCTCGGCCACCGACACGACCGCCAGCTCGGTCAAGGTCGACACCCATCACAACGTCACCGGCTACACCCTGGGCAACTGCCTGGTCACCGCCAGCGCCGGCGGCAATCTGGGCTTTGGCATCAGCGCCCGCGACTTCTCGCTCAAGACCACCAGCGACTATCTCAGCTTCGGCGGTCGCTATAAGGGCGATCGGCTGCAGGTCGAGTTCATGGGTTCGAGCGGCAAGACCGACAACACGACCCAAACCAACAACGTCAGCGTCAGCTTCGATACGCCCGGCATGGTCGTGACCCTGGACGGCAATGGCGAGCCGTCGTTCAAGTTCGCCAGCGGCTACAGCCCGTCGGACGCCTCGGCGATCCGCCAGTGGCAGATCCAGTACCGTCCGTCGCTCGTGAACCAGAAAGAGCAGCAGTTCAAGCTGGACTTCGACTACGACACGCACCTGCCGATCATCCACAAGCTGGAGTTCGGCGGCCGCGCCACCGACTATAAGACCGTGGGCTACGGCTACGGCGGCTTCATCCTGGACGGCGGCGCCAACCCGTATTCGACCACCGACGACACCGTGATCTACAGCAATGCGGTGAACTCGACGGCGACGATCAACAACGCCGCCGGCGCGCCCGACCAGACCGACCCGGTGCTGGGCACGCCCTACACCACCGGCTACTGGGGGTCTTCGGAAGTCTGGTCGCGGGCGTTCTCGAACCAGGTCTTCGCCAACGGCATGTCGCCCCTGCCGGCCAACTTTTACTTCGGCGGCGGCTCGATGCCGACGAACTGGCTGTATCCGAACTACGACGTGATCTCGCAAAGCCTCGACACGTCGCACTTCAACCTGAACAACATGATCAACACCGTCGGCAACGACGGCAAGGCGCATCAACAGATCCCGTACCGGATCCAGGAAGAGACCAACGCCCAGTACATCAAGTTCGACTATTCGGTGCCGATCGGCTCGTTCGATCTGGACGGCAATTTCGGCTGGCGTCGGGTTCAGACGAAGGTGACCGCGGAAGCGGTCTCGACCCGTCAGCAGTCGTACGCGGCCACCAACGGCGGCACGGCGACGACCTACATCCTGTCCAACAGCCTGCGCAGCTACAAGAAGGACTACACGGTCTGGCTGCCGAGCTTCAACGCGGGCCTGTGGTTCGTGCCGAACAAGCTGTCGACGCGCTTCGGCTTCGCCCAGCTCATGGCCCGTCCGCGCCTGGACTTCCTGCTGCCGAGCGTGACCTGCACCACCGACGCCTCGCCCGACGCTAACGGAGAGTTCGACGAGCCGAGCTGCACGGCCGGCAACCCGGAGCTGAAGCCCTACCGCGCCAACCAGTACGACCTGAGCTTCGAATACTATCCGAACCAGGACACCCAGGTGTCGGTCGGTCTGTTCTACAAGGACATCAAGTCGTTCTACGTCTCGTCGCGCACCCTGCTGGGCAAGCGCGACGTCTACGGCGACGGCGTGATGTATAACTTCAACACCTACGTCAACGGCGACGGCGCCAAGATCAAGGGCGTGGAAATCACGGCCAAGACCGCCTTCACCTTCCTGCCGGGCTGGCTGTCGGGCTTCGGCGTCGACGCCAACTACACCTACCAGAAGGCCACCGACGTCGGTCTGTACTCGATCCTCGACGGCTCGCCGCTGCCGTTCCCGGGCCTGTCGCCCGACAGCGCCAACGCGACCCTGTGGTACGACAAGGGGCCGTTCAACGCCCGCCTGGCCTACAACTACCGCTCCAAGTACCTGATCTCGGCCGCCGACAATTCGGGCCAGCCTGTCTATCGCGATGCGACCGGCTATCTGGACGGCAAGATCACCTGGAAGCCGAACCTGTGGAACATCCAGGGCCTGTCCTTCTTCGTCGAAGGTAAGAACCTGACCAAGGAAGAGGAACGCTCGACCGCCGGCGACATCCGTCTGACGGAACTGGGCTACTTCGGCCGCCGCTTCTTCGTCGGCATGACCGCGAAGTTCTAAGGCCGACGTGGCGGGCGTCCCGGCGTCGAGCCCGGGGCGCCTGTCGCCGCCGGACTACGCACTACGATCTAGGAACGACTTCAGGGCCGCGCCGACATGGCGCGGTCCTTTTTCCTTTGGGCTTGGCTTTGGGAAGCGGCGTTAGCGCGTCAGGGCGTACACCCGGAACCGCCGCACCCGCAGGTGGCTCCAGGTGGTACGCAGGCCAAACCAGCCGCGCGTGTAGGGCTCGGCGTCGTCCAGCTGGAACAGCTTGCGACCGTCGTTCCAGTACTGGATCCGCCCGCCGTCGGCGATGAGGCGCACCGTCTGCCAACGGTTGGGGACCAGCATCTCGTCCCTGGCCGCGTGGTCGTGCTGCGGCAGCAGGGGGCGGTCGCCGGGGCGGCCGACATAGCGCCGGAAACGCGTCGAGGTGTTCCCGTTGCCGCCCTGGCCAACGTAGTAGGTTTTCAGGGTGTCGTAGTCGGCGAAGGCGCCGCTGCGGGGATGGGCGAGGGGGCTTTCGCCCGAGGCATCGCGGGCCATCCAGAAGGCGTTCAGGTCGCTGACGCGGTCGTGCGGACCACCGGCCGAGACCGCCTGGGCCTCGTATTCGATCAGCACCGGACCGGCCAGCTCGGGCCGGAACCACAGGGTCAGGCCGGCGGGGGTGTCGATATCGAGCACGCAGTCGTGCACGCTCACCTGGGCCGGCTTCTCGGCCTCGAGCGCCCACTGGTCCAGGCCGTGGCGGAAGTTGTCGGCGTATAGGCGCCGACCGCGGCGGGGCGGCGTCTCGGCGAGGACGGGAGCAGCGGCCAGCGAGACCAGCCCGCCCAGGACCATGCGGCGTCTCATGGCGCGTCTCCGTCGATAATCAGGCCCGAGACCTCCTCGACGACGATGGACTCCACGCCCGGCGCGGCCGCCAAGTCCAGCCGGTCGAAGCGGGCGTCGCGCACGGCCTGCAGCAACACAGGCGGGCGCGGATCGGGCGACAGGGTCTCGACGCGCACATTGTCCAGCCTCAGGCCTTCCACATGCCGCGCCCACAGGCCGTGCGCCGGCGTCGGGCCGAACATGCTGGGCTCGGGATAAGCGTGGGCCATGTCGTCCGGTCGCCGCTGGGCCCACCTGGCCTCGCCGCCGCCGGCATAGACCAGGCGCACGTCGCTCAGCGTCACGTCCTGGATCGGATGGCCCTCGAGCCCGGCGATCGTGGCGGCGTAGTCGGGCAGAATGTCCCAGGCGGTCAGGTTGCTGACCCTGATCCGGCGGATCGCGCCGCGCGTCGTGCCCTCGGGCCCACGCCCCCGGTCGCCCAGCCGCAGGAACAGCGGGGCGGTGGTGATCTCGCGCATGACCACGTCGCGGATCGTGACGTCCTCGATCACGCCGCCGTCGACCGTCTCCAGCGCCAGGCCCCGCGAGCGGGTGAAGACACAGTCGCTGATCGTGATCTGGCGAAAGCCGCCGTTGGACTCGGTGCCCAGCTTGATGCGGCCGGTGACCCGATCCTGGTCGGGCGCCAGCTGCTGGGTGCGGCCCTGGGTCCCGTCCAGCAGGGTCCCCAGGTCGAAGCCGCTGACGTGGCAGCGGGTGATCTCCACCCGCTCGGTGGCCCGGACCTCGCCCAGGGCCATGGAGCTCTTCAGCACGATGGCGTCGTCATTGGGCGTGTTGACCCGGCAGTCGGCGATGGTCACGTCGCGGCAGCAGTCGATGTCCAGCCCGTCGCGGTTGGTGTCGATGCGCAGGTCGCGGATCGTTAGATGATCGCAACCGGTGGCCAGCACCGCGAAGTGGCCGCCGCGCCAGATCGTGAAGCCCTCCAGGCGGACGCGGCGGGCGTGCTTCAGGGCGATGGTCTTGTTGCCCTGGCCGGCCATGGCCTCCAGATCCGGAACCAGGATCGCCATCGCCTCGGCCGACAGGTTGGCCATGCTGATCGGGAACTCGCCTGCCTGCCGCGTCCAGCGTGAGCCGGGGCCCTCACGGGTCATGCCCACGCCGTCGATCAGGCCCGGGCCTACGACAGCCACGTCCTCGACATCCTCGCCCCAGATCAGGCTGTTATGCCAATGGCTGTGGCCGAAGTCCTGGTAGAGGTCGAACGGATTGAGCTCGGCCGGATCATAGGCGCCGCCGTGCTTGGCCGGATCGGCGGCCTCCAGCACGCAGCCTTCGTCGAGGCGCAGGGTGACGCCGCTGAGCAGCCGGATCGAGAACGACAGCCACCGCCCCGCCGGCAGCACCACTTCGCCGCCGCCCACGGCGTTGGCAACCGCGACGGCGGCGTTGATCTCGTCGGTGACTAGGGTCGCGCCGTCGCCGACCGCCCCGAAGTCGCGGACGTCGAACGGCGCGCCGGTCATGCGTAGAGGCCGTGCCGCTTGAGGAAGGCGCTCAGCAGGGCCGGCCAGGGCATGGCGACGCCGCCGGGACCGGTCAGGCCGAAACCGTGGCCGCCGCTTTCGAAGACATGCAGCTCGCTGGCGATCTTCTGGGCGCGCAGGGCCTGGAACATCATCAGGCTGTTCTCCATCGCCACCACCTTGTCGTCGGCCGCGGCGGCGATGAAGGTCGGCGGGGCGTCGGGCGGGATGCCGTGCTCGGCCGAGACCGACAGGCGCTGGGCCTCGGTCGGGCTGTTGCCCAGCAAGGACTTCAACGAACTGCCGTGAGCGTGCGGGGCGGTCATGGTGACGACCGGGTAGAACAGGCCGGCCGCCGTCGGACGGGTCGACAGCTTGTCGGCGGCGTCGACGGGGGCGTAGGTCTCGCGGTGGAACTGGGTGGCCAGGCGCGCGGCGACGTGGCCGCCCGCCGAGAAGCCGGTCACGGCGATGCGCTCAGGGTCCAGACCCCACTTGCCGGCGTTGGCGCGGATCAGGCGGATGGCGCGCTGGGCGTCCTGCAGCGACACGTCCGGCCCCGCCGCCCAGCCGTCCGCGGGCAGGCGGTAGTCCATGACGAAGGCGGTCACGCCCTGGTCGGCGATCCAGGCGTCGATCGGCCCGCCGTTCTTGCCTACGGCCACGCGGATGTAGCCGCCGCCCGGGATCATCAGGATCGCCGCCCCATTGGGTTTCGCGGGGCGGCGCATCATCAGCCAGGGCTTGGTGACGTTCAGGAACGCGGTGTCGTTGGGATCGCCGCCGGGCTTGCGCAGGATGACCTGCTCGGTGACCGTGACCTTCTCGCCGCCGGGCGGCTTGCCGGGCCACAGGTCCATGACCTCAATGCCCGGAGGCGTTTGAGCGCGGGCCAGGCTCGGTGCGGCCAGGGCGAGGGCGCCCAGGCCCAGCAGTGCGCGACGATCAGTTTCCACGGGGCTTCTCCGTGCTGTGGGCGGCGCTTTCGGCCAGGACGAAGGTGTCGGGCGGAGTCGGCCTGGCTGGGTCGAACGGCGGCAGGCCGTCCAGCAGGTGCGTAGCCAAGTCCGGGACCTGGGCGCGGATGCCCGAGACCACGCACTCGGCCAGCACATAGGCGCCGTAGTTGTTGTGGTGGGTAGCGTCCTTGCCGCCGTCGCCGAACGCCTTCCAGGCGTTGTCGGGACCCAGGGCCTCGTAGAAGGCCGCGCTCATGGTCAGGAGGTCGATGACCGGGACGCCGGTCTCGCGGCCGACGGCGCGCACGGCTTCGGGGTAGTCGCCGTGGGTGTTCACGATCTTGCCGGCGGCGTCGAACTTGCGGCGGTGCATCGAGGTGACCAGAACCGGCTTGGCCCCGCGCCGCCGGGCCTCGCCGATATAAACCTTAAGGTAGTCGCGATAGGTCGTGGCCGCCTCGGCGTAGGTCTGGGGCCAGCCTACCTTCTGGTCGTTATGGCCGAACTGGATCAGCAGCCAGTCGCCCGGCTTGACGGTGCTCAGCAGCTTGTCCAGCCGGTGCTCGAACAGGAACGACTTCAGGGTCTCGCCGGACTCCGCGTGGTTGGCCACGGCGATGTCGGGCTTGAAGAACCTCGGCAGCATCTGGCCCCAGCTGGCGCCGGGCTCGAAGCGCTGGTCGGTGACGGTGGAGTCGCCGGCCAGATAGACCACCGGCACGGTGACGGCCTCGATCCGCACACGGCGCGCGGCCGGAGCGGGGCCGCAGAACTCCAGGGTCAGCTTGTCGTCCCAGTCGTACGAACCTTCCTCGCGCGGATTCAGCAGCACGCGCACGCCGCCGGGAGCGTTGGGCGGCGGGGCGGCGAGGGCGGCGGTGCGGACGTTGACGATGAACGTGGCGGTGGCGGTCTTGCCGGCCTCGGTGACGATCCGCTCGGCCATCAGGCGGCGGGACTCGGCCTTGACCGTGGTGTCGGACGCGGCCTCGCCGTCCAGCTCCAGCGTCACGCGGTAATCGCCCTCGGGCACCGCGACCGAGAACAGGAACGGACCGCCAGCCGGAGAGGGTTCGAAGCCATGGCCGACGGCGGGGTCATAGGCTGCGTCGCGCCTGACGCGGACATGGCCGGGCGCGACCGCCTTGTCGTCGCCGAAGTCGAAGGCCCAACTCTGCATCGATTTCACCGGCTCCCCCGCCCAGCCGACGCTCGGCGCGACGGCCAGGGCGGCGAGGAGGGCGCGTCGGTGCAACATCAAGGCGCGGCCTCCTGTCCGGCATTCGGGCGATCTGCGTCGCGCTGGGTCGATCCTGAAACTACCGACCGCCGAACAGTGAAGCAATGGATTTCATATTGCGAGATTTAGTCCCGTAAAATGGAACTCTTCGCGCCGTCATCCTTGGAATGAGTCCGATAACAGGGCCGCCCCGAAGGGCGGCCCGTCACTTAGAAGGTATAGGACGCGCCGAAGAAGAACTGGCGGCCCGTGGTGCTGAACACGCGCTGCGAGCGACGCACCTTGCCGCTCCACTGGTCGGCCTCCTGGTTGGTCAGGTTCAGGGCGTCGAAGGTCAGCTTGAAGTGGTCGGTCAGCTTGTAGGACGCCGAGGCGTCGATGTTGGTCGTCGCATAGCTGCCGTTGGCGTCGGGCACTTCCGACTTGAAGGGCAGGGCGGTCAGGTACTCGTCGCGATAGGCCACCGAGACGCGGGCCGAGAGCTTGCTGTCCTCGTAGTACAGCGTGGCGTTCACCGAGTGCGGCGACACGTTCAGGAACTGGTCGTGGATCTGCGTCGCCGGCGTCGTGGCCGTGCCGCTCGACAGGTAGTAGAGCACCGAGCTGTCCACATAGGTGTAGTTCAGCATCGTGCCCAGATTGTCGAAGGGCGCGGGCAGGAACTTGAACGGCTGCTGGTAGTTCAGCTCGATCCCGCGGATGTAGCCGCCCTGGGTATTGCGCGAGCGGGTGATCAGGTACGGCGTCGAAGCGTCCTGGCCGGCCGGCAGCAGGGCCAGCGGCAGGCCGGTGGCGCCGTAGGGCTCCGTGGTGGCGATGGTCTGGATCGAGCTCTCGATCTCCTTGTCGAAGACGGTCGCCGACAGGATCGCGCCCGCGGCGGGGTACCATTCCAGGCTGAGGTCGTAGTTCTTGGCGCGATACGGATCCAGGAACGGGTTGCCGATCGTCGCCGTCTGGGCGCCGAAGGTGGTGTTGACCGAACCGCCCGGCGTCAGGTTGCCGAAGCTGGGACGGGCCATCACCCGGGCCGCGGCGAAGCGGGCGACCAGGTTCTCGCGCAGATCGAAGGCGACGTTCAGCGAGGGCAGCCAGTCGCTGTACTTGTTGTTGACCGTGACCTGCGAGGTCAGGGAAGTGTAGCCGGTGGCGTCCAGGTCGGTCTTGACGTAGCGGACGCCGACATTGCCGCGCAGGCGATGGCCGCTCAGGACCTCGGTGTCGAAATCGGCCTGCACGTAGGCGGCGGTGTCGGTCTCCTCGACCGCGCGGTTGTTCCCCAGGGCCGAATTAATGGCCAGGGTGAAGTCGCCATATTTGTTGGCGCAGTTGCAGAGCAGGCCCAGCTTGTCGATGTAGGCCGAGACGTCCGGCACGACCCAGCTGGTCACCGAACCGGCCGGCATCTTCAGCTGCTTGCCGAAGCCCGTGATCGTCTCGCTGAGCGGGGCCGAGCCGGGGAAGTCGGCGGCGAACTGGGCGAAGTTGAACGGGATGGTGCCCGTCGCCGTCACGCCCGTCGGACCGTTGTTGCCATACAGGCGCTGGACCTGCTTGGTCTGGAAGTCGAACGATTTCAGCGACACGCCGCCCTTGAGGGTGAGGATGTCGTTCAGGCGGAACTTGGCGTTCGCCTCGCCGGTCCACAGCGTGTTGAAAACCGACGCCTTGACGACGCGGATGTCGGGGGTCAGGCCCGTGCCGGCGTTGGTGAAGGTGACATTGGCCGGGTTGGTGACGTCGTAGCCGTAGTCGATGAAGGGGCGGCGGGCGTCCTGGCGCGCGTCCCAGACGTAGCCCGGCTTGTTGAAGCCGTCATAGGACATCAGCACGTCCCAGGGCTGCTTGAAGTCCGACCCGGAGTGCCCGAGCTTGGCGTCGGCGCTGAACCGGTCGTTGAAATCGTGCCTCAGCGTCAGGCCGATCTGGTGCGTCTCGGTGGTGGTGACGCTCTTTTCCTCGATGTGCTTGATGTCGACATTGTTGATCTTCATGTAGTCGACCTGGCCGGTCGGCAGCACGTGGACGTCCATGATCTGGGCGTCGACCCGGCCGGCGAACAGCGGGAAGGCCGCCGTGGCGCCGTTGACGTTACGGTTCAGCGAGGCGTTCGACAGGGCGTAATCGGTGCGGTCCTGGTCGAACTTCGAATAGACCAGGTCCAGGATGACTTCAGTGCGGTCGCTGGGCCGCCATTGCAGGGCGCCCGTCATGCCCAGGCGCTTCTGGTCCAGCTGGAAACGGCCCAGGCCCGGGTTGCGCGGCAGGAAGACGTTGGGCTGGTTGATCGCGGCGTAGGCGGTGGGGTCCGACGGCAGGCCCGAGAAGCACTGGCCGGCCGGCCGGTTGCCCGAGCCCGACAGCGGGTTCACGTACGGGATGGGGGTGTTGACCACCTGGCTGCCGGGCTGGCTGGCGATGTCCACGGCCGTGCCGCAGAAGCCGTTGTTGGCGTCTGAATAGTCGGACTGCGAGGTGTCGCTGTAGCCTTCCTCCATCTGCTTGCGCGTGTTGTAGGCCAGCGAGAACAGGGCGCCGAACTGGCCGGCTCCGGTGTCCCAGGTGTCGCTGACCAGTCCCGCGAAGCGCGGCGCGGTGGTCTTGTTGTTGTCGTAGTAGGCGGCCTGGGCCGAGGCGGCGGCGCGGAAGCCCTGCTTGTCGAACGGGCGACCGGTCTGCAGGTCGACGGTTGCGGCCAGCGAGCCTTCGTCCATCTCGGCCGACTGCGACTTGCTGACGGTGACGCTGTTGAAGAGCTCAGACGCGAAGGTCGAGAAGTCGAAGCCGCGCGAGCGGTTGATGCCGGCCACCACGCCCAGGGTCGAGCCGGTCGTGGCCGAATAGGCTTCGATGCCGTTCAGGGTGGTGCGCACGAAGTCGCCCCCCAGGCCGCGCACGGTGATGTTGCGGCCCTCGCCGCCGTCGCGGGTGATCGAGACGCCTGGGATGCGCTGGATCGACTCGGCCAGGTTGGCGTCCGGGAAGCTGGCCATGTCGTCGGCCTTGATGACGTCGACGATATTGTTGGAGACCCGCTTGGTGTTGATGGCGCTGGTCAGGCTGGCGCGGAAACCGGTGACCACCACCTCCTCGACCGTGGTGTCGGCGTTGACCGGAGGCGTCGCCTGCGCGGCGGCCTCTTGGGCGTGGGCCGGGGTGAGCAGGGCGGCCGAGGCGAGCGCCGCCAACGAACAGCCCGCGATGAGACGCGTCGCGCGAATGCGTACCATGACTTCCTCCCTGCCGGGCTCACGCCCGTTTCTTGTTCTGGTGAAGCGACGCCGTCGGCCTTTTGGGCAGCCGGTCTAGGTTCAGCGTCGTCTCCCATAAAATGGGATTAAATCCCATTTGTTGAAAGCTAGCGCGAAAGGAACCGCGGGGCAATCCATTGCGAACGGCGTTACCGGACGCCGCGATCGAGGGTTTTATCGGCCCGCAGCCGAATGCGTTCGTAAAGGAGCGATCGACCCGCAACCTGGGATTTTAGTGGCCAAGACCGGTCCTGTTCCGCCAAGCTGGGAACGGGGGCAACCGCTGGCCGGGCAGCAGGCGGAGATCGCGGCATGGAGCTGACCTGCTACGTCTATCCCGGCTGGGCTCCCCGGATCCGCGCGGCCTCGTCGCGGCGGCCGTGGATGGACGCTTCGCCGGACTCGTTCGCCTACCGCTGCCTGCCGCTCAACATCGCCAACGCCCATGGCTGGGAGGTCCTGAGCCCTTGCGGCTTCGAGGCCGAATGGAACGGCGGCATGGGCGTGGACGACGTGGTCGTGCGGATCGACGCCGGGACGCCGCCGGGCGCGGGGCCGGTGGCCCTGTTCGGCCAAGGCGTGCTGACCTTTCACGTCGAGGGGCTGATCCGTACCCCGCCGGGCTACAATCTCTGGGTCGGCGGCTCGCCCAACGCCATGAAGGACGGCCTGGCCCCGTTGAGCGGCCTGATCGAGACCGACTGGTCGCCGTTCACCTTCACCATGAACTGGCGCTTCACCCGTCCGGGCCATCGCGTGCGGTTCGAGGAGAACGAGCCTTTCTGCTTCTTCTTCCCCGTGGAGCGCGGTCTGGCCTCGTCGGTCGTCCCGCGCATCGCTCCGATTGACGAGGCGCCCGACCTGAAGCGGAAATTCGAGACCTGGAGCCGCTCGCGCGACGCCTTCCAGGCCCAGATCGCCGCCGATCCCCCGGCCGCGCCCGCCGACCACTGGCAGAAGTTCTACTATCGCGGGGTCGACGCCGAGGGCGCGCCCGGAGCGGCCGACCACTGCCCCAAACTGCGGCTGGCCGAGTTCGCCGGCGCCGAGCATGTTCAGGAAGAGACCGCCAAGACGCCCGCCGCTCCCGCCCCGGGTCCGATCCCGGGTAAGATGGCCTGGATCGCGCGTTCGCTGGAGCGCCTGCGCGCGCTCTCCGACCACAAGGTCATCCCGCGCAAGGCGAGGATCGGCGCCGACGAATTCCTGGAAGCCCACTACGCGGCCAACAGGCCCGTGGTGCTGGTCGGCGAGATGGCCGACTGGCCGGCCCGTCAACGCTGGAGCCCAGACTATCTCAAGCGTCTGATCGGCTCCGCCGAGGTCGAGGTCCAGACCGGCCGCGCCGCCGATCCCGACTTCGAACGACGCATGGCGGCCCATGCGCGCCGGCTGCCGTTCGGCGCCTTCATCGACCAGATTTCACGGCCAGGCGTAGGGAACGACGCCTATCTGACGGCCTACAACTCGGCGGGCAACGTCGCGGCTCTGGCGCCGCTGGAGCAGGATCTGGGCTTCATCGACAAGCTGCTGGTCCGCGACGTCGCCCAGGCGCACGGCATGCCCTGGATCGGACCGGCGGGATCGTTCACGCCCTTGCACCACGATCTGACCAACAACCTGCTGCTGCAGGTGGTCGGCCGCAAACGCCTGCTGCTGGTCCCGCCGTCCGAGACGCCGCGTCTCTATAACGACCATCACGTCTACAGCCGCGTGCGCGACCTGGCCCAGCCGGGGCTGGTGAGCCGCTTCCCGGCCCTTGATGGGCTGAACGTCCACCAGGTGATCCTGGTCCCGGGCGAGGCCTTGTTCATCCCGCTGGGCTGGTGGCACCAGGTCACGGCCCTGGATTTCAGCGTGAGCATCACCCACACCAACTTCCGCTGGCCCAACGACTTCCACGCTGGCCATCCCGGATAGGCGCCGAAACGGACGCGAACGGGCGTCGCGTTCTGGAGATTTTCAATTTGGGAAATTGGCGGGGACCCAAGCGATGAACTCGCTCGGGTCCCCGTGGTGCCGCCGGGCAGGATTGAACTGCCGACCTCAGCCTTACCAAGGATGCGCTCTACCACTGAGCTACGGCGGCGACGAGGAGGGGGCGTATAGCGAACCAAACGCGGTTGGCAAAGCCAAAATCGTCTTGACCGATCGTCGCAGCGATTTCACCTGTGGACATATGAGCCAGAACCCCAAGCCCGATAACGGAAAAGCCGAGCGCGAAGCGCGGCTGGCCCAGGCGCTGAGAACCAACCTCCGCCGCAGGAAGGCCGCGCCCGCTGCCGCCGCCAAGCCGGAATCGCCGCGTTCGGACGACGAATCCTTTCCTGATCGAAAGGGCGACTGAGCAGGAAGCTTGAGGAATCCGTGCAGCCCCTTGCGCGGGCTCTTGCAACCCGTAAAACCGCCCCTTCACATATGACCGCGCGGCGACACCCCCCGCAGGCCGCGTGACGAGGGACTTTCATTGGATCGCATCGCCATCACCGGCGGCGCGCAGCTGAACGGGATCATCCCGGTGAGCGGCGCCAAGAACTCGGCCATCAAGCTGATGGCCGCCAGCCTGCTGACCGACCAGCCGCTGCGCCTGACCAACATGCCGCGCCTGGCCGACACCAAGTTCCTGGGCAAGCTGCTGACCCGCCTGGGGACCCATGTCGACGAGCGTGAAGGTCCCGACGGTTCGGAAACGATCCTGCACGCGCCGGAGATCACCAGCGGCTTCGCGCCCTATGACCTGGTCCGTCAGATGCGCGCCTCGTTCAACGTGCTGGGACCGCTGGTCGCCCGCACGGGCCAGGCCAAGGTCTCGCTGCCCGGCGGCTGCACCATCGGCGCGCGTCCCGTGGACCTGCACCTGCAGGCTCTCGAGGCCCTGGGCGCCAAGATCGACTTGCACGAAGGCTACGTCTACGCCCAGGCCCCGCGCGGTCTGAAGGGCGGCGAGATCGAATTCCCGTTCGTCTCGGTGGGCGCGACCGAGCACGCCATGCTGGCCGCCGTGCTGGCCGACGGCGTCACCGTGATCAAGAACGCCGCCTGCGAGCCCGAACTGCTGGACCTGCAGATCTGCCTGAACGCCATGGGCGCCAGGGTGGAGGGGGCGGGCACCCCGACCATCACCATCACGGGGGTCGCCAAGCTGCACGGCGCCACCCACTCGGTCATCCCCGACCGGATCGAGATGGGCACCTACGCGGTGGCCGCCGCCATGGCCGGGGGCGAGGTCCAGCTGACCCGTTCGCGTCCCGAGCTGATCGACAGCCTGCTGGTCAAGCTGGAGGAGGCCGGCTGCGGCGTCGTGCGCACCGAGGACGGGGTGATCATCCGCCGCAACGGCCACCGCCTGGAGGCCGTGGACGTCGAGACCCAGCCCTATCCGGGCTTCGCCACCGATCTGCAGGCGCAGTTCATGGCCCTGATGACCACCGCCAAGGGCGAGAGCCGGATCCGCGAGACCATCTTCGAGAACCGCTTCATGCACGCCCCCGAGCTGATGCGCCTGGGCGCCGACATCTCGGTGTCGGGCGGCGAGGCCCGCGTGCGCGGCGTCGAGCGGCTGGAAGGCGCCGAGGTCATGGCCACCGACCTGCGCGCTTCGGTCAGCCTGGTGATCGCGGGCCTGGTGGCCCGTGGCGAGACCACGGTCAGCCGCATCTATCACCTGGATCGCGGCTTCGAGCGGCTGGAAGAGAAGCTGGGCGCCTGCGGGGCCCAGGTCCGCCGCATCAAGGGCGAGCCCGAGGACGCCATCGACAATGACTGACGCCCCGCCTCTCAAGCTTTTGGCCCAGGACGCCGCGGATCTGGCGGTCATCTCGGCCGCCCTGCAGGACGCGGTGGCCAAGATCGGCGACATCCGCTGGGACGCCTCGGCGCGCACCCTGACCCTGGCCTGCAACCGGTTCCGCTGGGAAGGCGGGAGCCAAAAGCGGGGCGGAGAGCGCATCCGCTCCGCCCTGCAGCTGGGCGACGTCAGCGGCGTTCAGGCCCGCAAGCTGCGACGCGACGCCAAGAACGCGGTGGTCGAGCTCCTGTCGGTGACCTTCGAGCCCGCCGAAGCGCCCGGCGGCGCGGTGCTGCTGACCTTCGCGGGTGGCGGCGACCTGAAGGTCAGCGTCGACTGCCTGGACGTGATCCTGGCCGACGTCTCCGGCCCGTGGTCGACGCCGCGCAGGCCTGGGCACGCGGAGTAGCGGCGTTTAGAGGCGGGGCTCGCTGCACGGGGTGCGTCACCCTTTCGCGTATTTCCAGAACCGGCCCTTGCCTTCCGCGATCCAGGCCATCGCCTCGTCGATGCGCTTGTCGCGCGTCGCATCGGTTTTCGCTTCGCCGATCCAGACATTGTATTCCTTCTGGAACGACGGCGACTTGCTCTCGAACACCGCCTTGACCGACGGATCGGCCGCCAGACGCTCGGCGAAGGCCGGCGGCGCGTCGGCCGCCTTGGGCGCCGTGGACGGCTTGCGGGGCGCAAGCTTCACGCCCCGCTCGTTCAGCGACATGGCCTCCTGGATCCAGGCGAT
Organism: Caulobacter sp.; assembly: GCA_017744495.1. Classification (GTDB taxonomy): domain Bacteria; phylum Pseudomonadota; class Alphaproteobacteria; order Caulobacterales; family Caulobacteraceae; genus Caulobacter. Next base: position 31,900 of record JAGIBE010000177.1, read on the forward strand.
CAGCTGATCGTCCGCGGGCAGGTCGGCGAGGCTGGTCAGTTTGCCCATGAAGCGCTTGGCGGCCGGCTGGTCGGCGTTGGCCTTGAGCCGCTCATCCGTCATCAACGAGTCCTTCCAGAACGAGAAGGAGCAATGCGACTTGTAGGCGGCGAAGATGCACATCATTTCGCCCCGATAGTCGAAGTGAGGAATGCCCCACTTCATGACTTCCACGACCTCGGGGCAGGTCGAGCGGATCAGGCCGCGCAGATGCGCCAGGATGGGCTTGGCGAAGGCCTGGGCGCCTTCGCTGTACGCGTCAACGTCGGAAATGGACATCGCGAACTCACGTCTTGATCGAACGCCTCAGGCGTCCGGTTGACCGAAAGGGACCTGGCGCGGGGCTATCTAGAGCCCTGGGCTATTGCATCGCGGAAGGGTTCATCCAGACGAACTCCCAGACATTGCCGTCCGGGTCCTCGATGTGGCGGTTGAACAAGAACCCAAGATCCTGGGCCGGATTGGGATCGGCGCGCCCGCCTGCCGCCACGCCCTTTTCGATCGTGGCGTTGACCGCGTCCTTGCTGTCGGCCGTCAGGGCGAACAGCGCCTGGCTCTCGCGCCAAGCGTCACCGATCGGCCGCGCCGTGAACTGGCCGTAGTGCTCGTGGGTCAACAACATGACCCCGATCGAGTCCGAGAACATGATCGAGCTGGCTTGCTCGCTGGAGAACTGCGGGTTCAGCACCCCGCCCAGCGCCTCGTAGAAGCGGGTCGCGGCCGGCAGATCGCGCACTGGCAGATTCACGAAAATCATTCTAGCCATTGATCAATTTCGCTCCAGAGGTGCAGTACTGGTCGGTCTAGTACTGTGGCGAGGCATATCACGCACGGAACGGAACCGTCTAGTACCGACTTGAGGATGATATGAAGGTTGAAGGCGAGACCCGATCGGCGCGCAAGGAGCGCGACATCGTCGAAGCCGCCACCGCGGCGTTCGTCAGTCGTGGCTATGACGGAACGAGCATGGAGGAAATCGCCACCAAGGCCGGGGTTTCCAAGCAGACGATCTACAAGCATTTCACCGACAAGGAGACGCTCTTCGGAGAGGTCATTCGGGCTTCCGCCGCCCAGGCCACCAGCGCCTTCGATGCGGTCGCGGCGTTGCTTACCGAAGCCGAATTCCTGACGGGCGGTCTGCAGCAGGTGGCCCGCCTCTTCATGACGACGCTGATGGACGAGGAGCGTCTGAGGTTGCGCCGCCTGATCATCGCCAACGCCGATCGAATGCCCCAGCTCGGCCGGGACTGGTATGAAAAGGGCTTCGAGCGGATGCTCGCTTCAATGGGCTCCTGTTTCCAGCAGCTGACGGACCGGAATCTCCTGCGGACGCCTGACCCTTATCTGGCGGCCAGCCATTTCTTTGGAATGCTTCTTTGGATTCCAATGAACGAAGCGATGTTCACGGGAAACAAGACACCGCGTTCCAAGGCTGATCTCGAGCGTCACGCCGACGCCACGGTCGAGACATTTCTCGTCGCCTACGGACCGCAGGCGCAAGGCTCGCGCTGATCGGGCGACTTCCTGAGGAAGCGGCTTGGCCAGAAAAAGGTCGAACGTCCAATCGGGCGAAAGCCGAAGCCCAAACCTAGGCGCCGACGCGCCTTTCCGCCCCCCGTTCCAACCTCTCCGCGCATTTTCGCTGGCCACGGCGCGCCAACGCGGCTAACGCCGCGTGATGATCGAACGTCACCCCTCGGGCGGTTACATCCTGGAAGAGCTCTCCGTCGGGATGGTCGCTGAAAAGAGCGTCCCCGTCACCGAAGAGCGCATCGGGCTGTTCGCAGAGGCCTCGGACGACTTCAACCCGGTGCACATGGACGAAGGCTTTGCGTCCAAGACCGCCTATCGCGGGCGGATCGCCCACGGCCTGCTGTCGGCCTCGTTCGGTTCGGCGGTGGTCGGCACCATCCTGCCGGGCGCGGGCGCGATCTACCTGACCCAGACCCTGGCCTTCCATAAGCCCGTGCGCATCGGCGACGTGGTGACGGCCCGCATCACCGTGTCGGCCATCGACGAGGTCAGCGCCCGGGTCACCCTGCGCTGCGAAGGCCTGGTCGGCGACGAGCTGATCATGGACGGCGAGGCCACGGTCCGCGTCCCCCGTCGCCGTCGTCCGGCCAAGGCCTAAACACCCATCTCTCCGTCATCCGCGCCCTCGCGGCGCGAGCCGTTCCGCCCGTCGCAAGGGGCGGAGCCTTGAATCGCGCCTTCATAAAAATACTACCAAAAGGCGATATTTAACCTGTTGACTCTCTATGGTAGTGTTGGTTTCCTGAAGCTCCCTAAAGTCGATCCACAGTAGAGCTTAACGGCGAACGCTCGGTCCGTTCGGCCCGTCGACGCCGCCCTGCGCCGCGCCTTCCACGACGCGGCGATACGTCCTCGACTCCAAGATCCGACCCAAAAAACCGACATCGAAACAGGGAGAAAGACCATGGACCTGGTCTCTGAAATCGCCTCGGACTTCGCCGCGATCGGCCAGACGACGCGCAAGGTCGTCGTCGGCTCCGCGACCTTCAGCGGCGTCTATCTGCGCCTGGACGGCGCGGGCGTCACCAAGCCTGTCGGACCCGGCGGCGGCGTCGCCAACGCCCAGTACGGTGCGGGGCCGTACGAGACGTTCGATCTGGTCACCAATCCGGACGGCACCGTCTCGTTCGGCTCGACGGCGTTCCCGGGCGTCTTCCTGCGGCTGGACGGTGCGGGCGTCACCAAGCCTGTCGGGCCCGGCGGCGGCGTCGCCAACGCCCAGTTCACCGCCGGCCCGTACGAGAAGTTCCGCCTGGTTCCCAACGCCGACGGCACCCAGTCCATCGCGTCGACGGCGTTCCCGGGCGTCTATCTGCGGCTGGACGGGCAGGGCGTCACCCACCCCGTGGGCCCCGGCGGCGGCGTGGTCAACGGCCAGTTCGGCATCGGCCCCTGGGAGAAGTTCAACATCGCCGAGGTCTCCAAGGGTCTCACCGCCGACGAGCTGAAGCAGGCTATCCAGACCTATGCGCCGATCCTGCATCTGCATCCCCGCGAGCTCTACAAGATGTGCTCGGTCGAGGCCTTCCTGCAGCACGCCAAGCTGCACGACAGCAAGACGGGTACGGACATCAATCACCCGAGCGCCTCGCAACTGCCCACCGGGCCCAAGGAAGACGGACGCTACTGGCTGATCCTGGAGGACGCGTTCAAGGGCGGCGACATGTCGACGGCCAAGGCCTATGTCCATGCCTACTGGAAGCCGGGCCTGTCATACACGGACCTGCAGTTCTGGTTCTTCTACGCCTATAACGGCCCCGGGACCGCCCACATCAACGGCCTCGTCTTCGACACCATCGTCCACAGCGGCGATCCCGACCTGTCGCCCATGGGCGAGCACTATGGGGACTGGGAGTGCTGCATGGTCCGTATCGACAACCAGGAAAAGACCCTGATCGGCGCCTGGCTGTCGCAGCATTCTAGCGGCCAAATGTTCGGCTTCAACGACCTGAGCCAGTTCCAGCGCACCAACAAGCAGATCAACGTCTATTCGTCGCGCAACGGCCACGCCGTCTATGCCGGGGTCGGCTCGAACTACAGCGAGCACCGGAAGTATCCCAGCTCCGGCATTCCCGCCGGCCTGGAATTCTTCCTTCGCAACGATACGGCCGACGGCGGCGACAGCCTGGACTGCGCCCAGAAGTACGAGATCATCGCGGCCGATTGGCTGGGTGTGACCGAGCCGCCCTGGGTGAACTACCCCTACCGCTGGGGTCCGGAAGGCGCAACCACCCACCTGAACCCCAGCACCGTCGCCGACATTCTGTACGCCGCGCTGGGCTGGCTGGGCACGGTTGTGGCGGGGCCGATCGTGCAGGTTGTCGCCGGCTACATCCTGTCGATCTTCGTTACCGACGACGTCAACGGTCCGGAGGGGCCCAAGACCAAGTCCACCTGGACCGGCGGCTACTAGCGGTCCCGCGAGGGGAGGCGGCTCGTGGGTCGCCTCCCGTTTCGTTGACGTCGGGGGCGGCATGACGCCCGCCGGGCCGCATGCTTAGCTCCCGCCGCGACGCCTCGCCTTCCGCGCAGGCTGTCAGCTCAGGGAGCCGACATGGTCATCTTCAGCGTACTCTATCCCGCCAAGGCCGGCGCGAGATTCGATGAGGCCTACTACCACGCCACGCACATCCCGCTGGCGCGAGAGGCTTTCGGCGAGGCGCTTACGGACGTTCAGGTGATCAAGGGTCTGTCTTCGCCGGACGGCGGTCCGGCCCCGTTCGTGCTGATCACCCACCTGACTTTCGCCAGCCCCGAGGCCATGGCCGGCGCCCTCGGCGGGCAGCGCGGGGCCGAGGTGGCCGGCGACGTGGTCAACTTCACCGACATCGTCCCTGTGGTTCAGGTCGGCGCGCCGGTCTAGGGCAGGACTATCCCGCGCAAGGGTTTGTGACGCCTCGGCCGCATCATGGTTAATTGCGGATTAACCATGATGCGGCTTGGTTGCGGCGTGTTTCCACGCCGTCGCGATTCGTGATTTTCGCGGCGGCCAGCGAGGTCCGCCCATGGTCAGCAGCGTCACCGGCTACGGCTCGACCTCCTACCTGCTCAACACCGCGACGACGTCGACGACCTCGGGGACGACTTCCGGGACGGCGGCGGCCACGGCCTACGGCCAGTCGTCGGCGGCCGGATCGACCGGCGGCTCCAGCGTCAACGTCACCCTGTCGGCCGAGGCCCAGGCGGCCCTGGCCGCCCAGACCGACACCCGCACCACCGACGCGGTGGTCGCCGACGCCCGCTCGGCCCTGGACAAGCTGCTGGCCGGCGCCAAGGCGACCAGCGCCCTGAAGAACGGCCAGGCGACGATCGATGTCTCGGGTCTGGACCGTCGCAGCCTCTACGCCATCGCCAGCAACAAGGGCGGCAAGTTCACGATCGAGGAGCAGGTCGTCGCGACCCTGCAGATGAAGGCTACGCGCGACGCGTCCCTGTCCGCCTCGGCTTCGGCCATGCGCGTGACCGGCGACTACGCCGGGCTCTACAAGGCGGCCCTGGCCAATCTCGAGGCGGCCGGGCCCGAGGAGAAGGCGTCCGGGCAGTGGGCCAAGGACAAGGCCGCCCTGACCGAGGGGCTCAAGCAGGCCACCGCCAAGCCGGGCGTCCAGCCCAGCGGCATCGAGGACGACCCGGTCGCGGCCTATCTGAAGGACGTCGGCGGTGTGGTCGCCAACCCACGCACCCGCGACATCACCAAGGTCGCTTCCGACGTCCGCACGGTGCTGGACAAGCAGTACGCGTCCGCCACCGGCGACGGCATGGCGACCTCGCCGGACGAGGGGATCATCGACTTTTCCAAGTTTGACGACCGCTCGCTGGCCGCCGTGGCCCTGAACAAGGGCGGGCAGTTCTCCGAGCACGAGATCGCCCAGGCCGCGGCCGAGGTGAAGACACGCAACCGCGACAGCGTCTCCAACGCCTACAAGGGCGCCCAGGCCGACGGCTCGGCCTTCGGCAAGAGCCTGCTGACCCAGTACGCCGCGATGAGCGACGAAGAGCGCCAGGCCGCCGGCTGGACCCCGGCCCTCTACGACAAGATGGTCGCCATGCAGAACCTCTCGGACAAGCTGGCGGCGCTGTTCAATCCGGACGGCAGCGTCAACACCGGCGGCTCGAGCCTGCTGGACTACATCTGAACCTTCGGCCGGATGGGCGGTTGAGAAGGGGCGGAGCGACGGGCTAAGACGGTGGTTAACGCCCCGTCCGTAGTCGGAACCTCCGTCCATGACCTTCAAGATCTCCACCCGCGCCGCCGTGCTGGCGCTTCTGCTGTGCGGAGCCGCCATGCCGGCCTTGGCCCAGACCGCTCCGGCCACCAATCCGCCGATCCCGGCGATCCTGAAGACGCCGGAAGCGCACGACATCCATTCCTACGCCCAGCCGCTAGTCGCGCGCGTCACTCACGTCGATCTGGATCTCACCGCCGACTTCGCCGGCCAGAAGATGACCGGCACGGCCGCCCTCGACATCGCCACCGCGCCGGACGCCAAGGAAGTGGTGCTCGACAGCAAGGGCCTGGTGATCCACGGCGTCACCGACGACAAGGGCCGGGCCCTGCCGTGGACCCTGGGCAAGGCCGACCCGATCCTGGGCGCGCCGCTGACGGTGACGTTGAACGGAACTCGCCGCATCGTCGTCTCGTACGACAGCGCTCCCGGCGGCGCGGCCCTGCAGTGGCTGACTCCGGCCCAGACCGCGGGCAAGAAGAAGCCGTACCTGTTCAGCCAGGGCGAGGCGATCCTCAACCGCACCTGGATTCCCACCCAGGACAGCCCCGGGATCCGCCAGACCTGGACCGCCCGCATCGTCGCGCCCGAGGGCCTGAAGGCGGTGATGAGCGCCGAGATGCTAACCCCGGACGGCGAGCCCGTTCCTGGCGGTGGTCGCGCCTACCGCTTCCGGATGGACAAGCCGGTCGCCTCGTACCTGATCGCCATCGCCATCGGCGATCTGACGTTCACGCCGCTGGGCCGGCGGACCGGCGTCTACACCGAGCCGTCGGTGATGAAGAAGACCGCCAACGAGCTGGCCGATGTCGAGAAGATGGTCGAGGCCGCCGAGAGCCTCTACGGCCCCTACGCCTGGGGCCGCTACGACCTGCTGGTCCTGCCGCCGTCGTTCCCGTTCGGCGGCATGGAGAACCCGCGCCTGACCTTCGCCACCCCGACGATCATCGCCGGCGACCGCTCGCTGGTCAGCCTGGTGGCGCACGAACTGGCTCACTCGTGGTCGGGCAACCTGGTCAACAACGCCACCTGGTCGGACTTCTGGCTGAACGAGGGCTTCACAGACTATTTCGAGAACCGGATCATGGAGAAGCTGTACGGCAAGCCACGCGCCGACATGCTGGCCGATCTGGGCTGGAGCGACCTGCAGGACGCCATCAAGGACGCCGGCGGCCCCACCGGCGCCGACACCCGCCTGCACCTGGACCTGGCCGGCCGCGATCCCGACGACGGCATGACCGACATCGCCTACCAGAAGGGCGCGACCTTTCTGCGCACCATCGAGAAGGCCGTCGGCCGCGAGCGCTGGGACGCCTATCTCAAGGACTACTTCGCCCGCCACGCCTTCCAGAGCCAGACCACGGCCGGCTTCGTCGCGGACCTGCGAGCCAACCTGATCAAGGGCGATCCGAAGCTGGAAGCGGCGATCGGTATCCACAAGTGGGTCTATGACGTGGGCCTGCCGGACAACGCCGTGCACATCAAGTCGGCCGCCTTCCCGGCCGTGGACGCCCTGGCCGCGGCCTACGCCAACGGCAGTCCGGCCCCGGCCGCCAAATGGAAGGCCTGGAGCACGCCCGAGCGCACCCGCTTCGTCGCCAGCCTGCCGCGCCAACTGTCCAAGGAGCGACTGGCCACGCTCGACAAGGCCTTCGGCCTGTCCGCCCAGGGCAACAGCGAGATCCGCTTTGTCTGGCTGGAGCTGGCCGTGGCCAACCGCTACGACCCGGCCGTGCCGTCGCTGGAAGCCTTCCTGACCGACCAGGGCCGCCGCAAATTCGTGGCTCCGCTGTTCAAGGACCTGATGGCCCAAGGCGAGTGGGGCCAGCCCATCGCCAAGCGCCTCTATACCAAGACCCGGCCGCTCTATCACGCCGTCACCCGCCAGACGGTGGACGGGATTGTGAAATAGAGGTTTTCCGAAAAATCGCGCGATTTTCGTCGTTCGGAGCCGTTCGGACGTCGAAATCGCGCGATTTGACCGTCGTTTTCTTCAAAAAGGCGTCCGAAACTCGCGCGTTGGGCGAGTTTTTGTGTTAACCCTGACTACGCGCCTCCGTCAGAGAGGCGGGCCTCGTTAGGGAGAGATCGCCATGGCTCATGCCGTGTTCGCGACCCGTGTGCGTGCGCGTCCCGTGTCCTTCAAAAAGTGCGACATCAACAAGCCCGAAGCCGCCGAGCTTCGGCACGCCGGCCCCTGCATCCAGTGGGGTCGGGTGGGCGTCGTGGCCATGGTTCTGCTGTTCGGCGCCGGCCTCGCCACCTGGGCCTATGCCGGCATCTTCTAGACCCCCCAGCTTCCAGACCCTAGACGCCGGGCGGACCGAACCGGTTCTCGCCCGGCTGACCGGGGCGGGTCAGCAGGAACACCAGCAGAGCCAGCGACGCCAGATAGAGTAGGTTGTTGGCGAAGAGCAGGCCGAACATCTTCAGCGCTTCGGGGCCCATTTCGCCCGATAGCGTGCTCTGGAAGAAGCGCGGGAAGACGGTCATGCCCACGGCCAAGAAGGGCAGGGGCAGGAGGCCCCACCAGCCACGCCGCCCGCTGTCGTGCAGCCGCCGGGCCACCGCCGCCGCCAGCAGCAGCACGACCGCGGCGCACCCCGCCTGCATCACCGTGAAGAACGGAGTGACGTCGGGCATCAGCTCGGGGTGGTTCCCCTGAATCTGGATCGAATACGACCCTGGCCCCCGTGTGACCGTCGCCTGGTCGGGATGCTCGGCCGCGAACCGTTCCATGCGCGAGAACGACTGGCCCATGATCGGTCCCATCGTCGCCGCCGCGCTGACGAACAGCAGAGCGATCACCACGGCGACATAGGGCCAGAAGCGCCCGACGGAATCCCGGCCGGAGAAGCGCAGCAGGCCGGTGAAGCCGTTGCGGATGGAATCGATGAAGGCGTTCACGGCGTCCCCCTGAGCCTCGAAAGCGAAGCTTCGAAATAGGCGATTCAGCGGGCGACGCCCAGAAGCCGACTTTCTCCGTGACGACCGGCGATCGCTGACCCATGCTCCGTGCACAACACGATCGCGGGGGCGACATGGATCAGACCACAGCCAACACGCTCTGGAATCCGGACCTGGCGCCGACCACGGCCGCCCAGCGCACCTGGAAGGCGCGGCACTACGCGGCCCTGTGGCTGGGCATGGTCATCGCCGTGCCGGCCTACATGCTGGCCGCGGGCCTGATCGAGCAGGGGATGTCGGCGGGGCAGGCGGTGTGGGCCGTGCTGCTGGGCAACCTGATCGTGCTGGTCCCCATGCTGCTGATCGGCCACGCTGGGGCCAAGTGGGGCGTGCCCTACGCGGTGCTGGCCCGCGCCTCTTTCGGCTGGCGCGGCGCGCGGGCCCCGGCCCTGGCCCGGGCCATCGTCGCCTGCGGCTGGTACGGCATCCAGACCTGGATCGGGGGC
>JAGIBE010000178.1 GCA_017744495.1 Caulobacter sp.
CGATCCTGCCGCAGGCGATGGACGGCGCCAGCGACAACGACGTGCTCAACGCGCGGTTCCAGAACAACATGCAGGGTTGGGACACCCAGACCTGGCAGGTCGGCAACTACCTGCGCGGCGTCGACATGCCCGGCTGGTCGGGCGGCGGCAACGACTCGTTCTGGCAATACATGGGGGGCACGCCCACCACCGGCGCCGTGATCGACACACGGTCCGACTTCATGGTCTCCCAGGCCGGCGTGGCCTATGAGAGCACCGTGCGCGCCGCGCAGCATCGCGGCGCGGCCCAACTGTTCGTCCAGTTCTACGACGCCAACTTCAACGCCATCGGCGCATACTTCGCCAGCGGCTTCGGCCAGGAGTCCGGCTCGTCCCAGGGCGCGCTCTCCACCTACAACCTGCTGAGCGTCACGGCCACCGCGCCGGCTGGAACCGCCTATCGCAAGATCGGCCTGCGGCTGACCGCGACCGGCGGCGGCGACCCCTACGCCTTCTTCACCCAGCCGACCTCGCGCGCCGTCGGCGGCCCGGCGATCGACTGGACCGTCAAGGGCGAGGCGGTGCGGATCGACGATCTCTCCTTGGTCGGCTACGGCGTGCGCCCGCTCGGCGGCGCCACGTCCGGCAACGACCTGATCG
>JAGIBE010000179.1 GCA_017744495.1 Caulobacter sp.
CGATGAAGGCCGGCGCCACGGGCGTGACGCTGATCGGCGGCATGGGTCACGACAGCCTCTATAGCGGCGCTGGCGACGACACGCTGGACGGCGGCGACGGCAACGACACGTTCTATCTGAGCGCCGGGGCCGACAAGATCATCGGCGGCGCGGGCAGCGACACCCTTTATTTCGTGGCCGGCGCCACGGCTCTGAACGTCGACCTGACCACGCTCTGGACCACCGGCCAGTATGCTTCGGCGGGGCTCAGCATCACCGAGGTCGAGGTGCTGGGCGCCGTCACCGGCGGCGCGATGAATGACACGGTCGTCGTCGGCGAAGCCTATGTCAGCATGACGACGCTGGACGGCGGCGGCGGCGATGATCGCCTCACGGGCGGAGGCGGCAGCGACACCATCAATGGCGGCGCCGGCGACGACGTCCTGACCGGCGGCGGCGGGCGCGACTACCTTACCGGCGGGGCCGGCGCCGACACGCTGAACGGCGGCGCGGGCGACGACTTCCTGATCATGGATGGGAGCGATCGCGCGATCGATGGCGGCGCGGGCGTGGACAGCCTGTCGTTCGAGTGGGGAACGAACAACTACGGTTCCCAGGCCCTGAACATCGACCTGACCAATCTGTGGACGGG
>JAGIBE010000180.1 GCA_017744495.1 Caulobacter sp.
TCACAGCTTGCCGCCGCCGGCCTCCACCGCCGTCTCGATGTCGTAGGCGGTGACCAGGATGCCGTCGACCGCCGGTTCGGCGATCCACTGCGAAACGATCGCGCGCAGACGGTAGCGGTCGTCAGGCAGCAGCGCGCGCGCGTGCAGGACGTGGCCGGCCGCGGCGAGCGATTCGACCAGGTAGTCGCCGGAGCTGTCATTGGCGGGGGTACGCGTGTCCGAAACGGTCAGCACGCACAGTTGCAGGGGAATGAAGTCGGTTCCGGCGCTCATGGCCATAGCCTATACCGGCGGCCGGCACGGTGACGACGGCGGGTTCCGGCCCGTGCGGGCGCGGCTGCCGCGCCCTGGCCCCCGTTACTCCGAGGTCAGCCGCGCCAGCTCGTCGGCCTGGTGTTCCTGCTGCAGGCGGGTGACCAGCGGGTCGAGTTCGCCTTCGAGGATGTCGGGCAGGTCGTACAGGGTCAGGCCTTCGACGCGGTGGTCGGTGATCCGGCCCTGCGGGAAGTTGTAGGTGCGGATGCGCTGGCTGCGGTCGCCGCTGCCGACCTGCAGCCGGCGCGACTCGGCCTGCGCGGCCTGCTGACGGCTGCGCTCGGCGTCGAGCAGCTGCGCCTTCAGC
>JAGIBE010000181.1 GCA_017744495.1 Caulobacter sp.
ATCATGTGGAAGCGCACCGTCGGCGCGGCGATCTGGACGATGGCCGCGATCTCGCCGTCGGTCTTGCCCGCCGCCGCCCATTTCAGGCACTGGATCTCGCGCCGGGTCAGGCGCGCCATGTCCCTGCGCGCGCCCAGCGCCGCCTCCTGGTAGGCCGCCGTCAGGCGCAGGGCCAGCAGGTGGAACTCGCAGGCCCGGGCTGAAAAGACCTTGGCCACCTCGACGTCCGGGTCGGGCGAGGCCCAGACCACCGCCCCGATCACCCCGCGCGGCTGGTAGGCCGGGGCGATGATCGCCGCGCCCACCCCGAACATGTCCTCCGGCTCGATCGCGCCCATGGCCTGGGTCCAGGCGGTGGGCCGCCAGGTCTGCAGGCGGCCGTCTTGGAAGTAGAAGGGCTCGGACGTCAGGCGGGTGGCGAAGACGAACGGCGCGCGCAGGGCGAAGGCCCGGTCGCGCCAATATTCCAGCTTGGGGTCCAGCCAGCGGAACAGGGTCTCGGCCAGGGGCTGGCCGTCTCGCCCGACCATCGGCCTGGGGCTCGAGATATCCGCGCTCACGGCGATGAACGGCAGGCCGACCGCGCGGCCCAGCGCGTCGATCT
>JAGIBE010000182.1 GCA_017744495.1 Caulobacter sp.
GCGCTGCACTTCGATACCTGGGTCCCGAACTTCGGCATCCAGGAATACATGTTCCACACCGAGGAGACCGACGAAGTCTTCCCGCACGACTACGCGCTGCGCGCCGGCCGCCTGTACGTGGGTGACACCCCCGGTATCGGCGTCGACATCGACGAGAAGCTGGCGGCGAAGTACCCGTACTCGCCCAAGCAGCTGCCGATCGCGCGCCTGGAAGACGGCTCGATGTGGGACTGGTAACGAACGCCATCCAAGAGGGGATGTATCGATGAGCAAGCGCAACACACGCCGGACCCGCCCGGGTACCGCCGCCCGCATCCTCGCCGCCGGCGTCGCCGCGCTGCTGCTGGCCGCCTGCGGCAGGGAGCCGGCTGCACCGGCCGCCCCGGCTGCCGCGACTGCTGCGGCCAGCGGCTCCGACCTGGCGCCGGTGTACTTCGACTGGTTCGAGTACACCGGCCGCGATGCCGCCTTCGAGGCGCCGCTGCCGGACGGCAGCTTCCGCAACCCGGTGCTGTCGGGCTTCCACTCCGATCCCAGCGTGACCGCCGCCAACGGCAAGTTCTACCTGGTGGCCTCGACCTTCGCCTCTTCCCCGG
>JAGIBE010000183.1 GCA_017744495.1 Caulobacter sp.
ATCCTGGCTTGCGTCCGACGCTTCAGGGCCAGCACCTCGTGCATGCGGCGCGCGGTGAAACCGACCGAGCCGAGCAGCTTGGTCTGCTCGGCTTCGGTACGCAGGCCGGTGGTGTCGTAGATCTGGACCACGTTCTCGGCATGCATCGCCACCATGAGGGCGTCGCTGTCCTGCATCAGGTCTTCGGGGCTCATCTCGCTTCTCCCGGCCATGACACAAAGATACGGGAGCAGCGGGCGCCGCTGATAACTTAGCTTGAGAAAGTTTAGAGATTTGATTTTACTGGATATTGTTCGCTATGCGCCGAGGATAGACGGCGCTCCATCCCCGCGAAGAGGGGTCTGCGCGCCGCCACTGCCCTTTCAGCCGTCATCCTCGGACTTGTTCCGAGGACCCCTGGTTCAGCTGAGAAGAACGAAGCCCCGTGGCGCGGTGAGCCCGCGCCAGCACTCCGACCGACAAACCGGTGGACAAAGGGATCCTCGGAACAAGTCCGAGGATGACGGGCGGGGGGCGTTGAAAGCGCGCCGCAGCGGCAAGGCCTCGCCTTAAAGCCTTGGAGGCGAGCCTGCTCTGGCGTCTGGCCGAGTCAAGG
>JAGIBE010000184.1 GCA_017744495.1 Caulobacter sp.
GTGCCGATGGGGATGGAGGGACGGGGCGCAGTCGCGGTTTGGCTGCCGTCGGGGCCGCGTTCTCGCCCTGGCCACGGTCAATGGCGCATGCTGCAGGCCCGATTTGTGGAAGGACACGGAATGGCGACGACGGCGGACGAAGTGCTGCGCTTCTGGCGCGAGGCCGGCATGCAGGCCTGGTTCAACGGCGGCGAGGCGTTCGACCGCCAATGCGAGACGCGCTTCCTCGATGCGCACCTGCTCGCCGCCCGGCGCGGCTGCGAAGACTGGATGGCGTCGGCCGAGGGCGCGCTGGCGTTGCTGGTCCTGCTCGACCAGATCCCGCGCAATATCTTCCGCGGCAGCGGCCATGCCTTCGCCAGCGACGGGCTGGCACGGCATTACGCCCACCGCGCGCTGGCCGCCGGCCACGACGCGGCGACCGGGCCGTCGCTGCGTGCCTTCTTCTACCTGCCGTTCGAGCACTCCGAAGACATGGCCGACCAGCAGCGTGCGGTCGAACTGTTCGGCGCACCAGGCATGGAGGAGTACCTGCCCTACGCGATCGCCCACCGCGACGTCATCGCCCGCTTCGGCCGCTTCCCGCACCGCA
>JAGIBE010000185.1 GCA_017744495.1 Caulobacter sp.
GTTCTTCCAGGCCTCGATCAGCTTGTTCAGCTGGGGCGTGATGTCGACCGGCTCGCGGGTCGGCGTGGTCGTCGCGGGGGTGTCGGTCGAGGCCGGAGCCGTCGTCGTCGACGGCGTGGCGGCGTTGGGGAACAGGCGCTGGCAGACGGCCGTCGCGTTGCTCCGCCCGGCGTAGGACCGCAGGCATTCGGCATAGGTCCTGGGCGCGGTTGAAGCGGCGGTCGGAGCGTTGGGCCCGGCGACCGGCGGAACGGCCGTCGTCGCCTGCAACGCCAGGGCCGGCCCGGCGAACGCCAGCAGCAGGCCCGCGACCAGCCCCCCGGCCCAGCGCCCTTCCCTCCTGCCCCGCTGCCTTTTCACTCAGACGCCCCTTCAACCGGAACGAAGAACGCGGAGGGTCCGCCCGCGCCGATGCGCGGTCAAGTAGAATTGAAGCTCGACAACAACCGGGAAGGAACGCCGGGACTTCAGGCAATCGCCGCCTCGGCGGCCTCGCGGGCCACGGCCTTTGCCCAAGCGGCGGGCAGGCGGACCGGGCGCCCCGCTCCGCCCTTGCCCTCGCCGACGCCTGGGCTTGTGCTGGACGCGCC
>JAGIBE010000186.1 GCA_017744495.1 Caulobacter sp.
GCTTCAGCTCGTCGTTCCTCAGGGCCGAGCGCAGGTCGATCTCCAGGGCCCGGCGTTCCTGGGCCCACAGGTCCATGGTCGCCTCGAAGAACCGATAGGCCCCGCGCCCGTCGCCCTTGGCGCGGTAGAGGGCGAGGTCAGCGTTCTTGAGCAGGGTGTCGGCGTCGTCGGCGTCGGCCGGTGCGACGGCGATGCCGACGCTGGCCCCGATCGCGACGTGATGGTCGCTCAGCTCGTAGGGCAGGGACAGGGCGTCGACGATGGCCTGGGCCAGGCCGCCCAGGTGCGAAGGCGCGAGGTCCTCGCGGACCACGACGGCGAACTCGTCGCCGCCCAGGCGCGTGACCACGCCCTTCTCGCCGACGCAGGCGCGCAGGCGAGCCGCCGCCTCGGCCAGCAGGGCGTCGCCGATCGGGTGGCCGAGGCTGTCGTTGACGCCCTTGAAGTGATCCAGATCCAGACACAGCACCGCGCAGCCGGCGGTCTTGCCCTTGGCGTCCCACGCCGCGCCCAGGGCCTGCAGGAACGACAGACGGTTGGGCAGGCCGGTCAGAACGTCGTAGTGCGCCAGGCGGGTAATGCGCTCCT
>JAGIBE010000187.1 GCA_017744495.1 Caulobacter sp.
TGGCCGCGACGTGGGTCGAGGCAAGCGTGACAAGGGCTCATGGGGTGACCCGCCCGCGGCGATCGTCGAGGCCTGGGCTACGCTTGCCCAGCGCTTCGAGCGGATCGTCGAGAAATATCCGAAGCTCAAGAACACCAACAATCTGGTGCATCTGGGCACGCTCGGCACGGGCAACCACTTCATCGAACTGTGCCTCGACCAGGACCAGCGCGTGTGGGTGATGCTCCATTCGGGCTCGCGCGGCATCGGCAACGCGATCGGCAGCCATTTCATCGAGCTGGCGAAGCAGGACATGCGCAAGTGGCACATCAACCTGCCCGACGAGAACCTGGCCTACTTCCCGGAAGGGACCGACCATTTCGACGACTATGTCGAGGCGGTCGGCTGGGCGCAGGATTTTGCGGCGCTGAACCGGCGGATGATGATGACCAACGTCATCCGCGCGCTACGGGGACAGATCGCCAAATCGTTCGATGCGGAGCTGGAGGCAGTCAACTGTCACCACAACTACGTCCAGCGCGAGAATCACTTCGGTGAGAATGTGCTGGTCACCCGCAAGGGCGCGGTGCGTGCTGCCAAGGGCG
>JAGIBE010000188.1:0-34912 GCA_017744495.1 Caulobacter sp.
GTCATGGGTTTGGGCGGTGGGAGGTCATGGCGAAATTCCCGCTCTCGGGTCGCCACGCCTCCACAACACGGCGTGTTATAACAAAAGATAATATCGACGGGCGGTCTGTCCTGATGAAAACAAATCTCAGGGATCGATCAGCCGATACTTTTCGATGGTGCAACAATCTCTTTAGGGCGAGCGCCTAAGGATCACGGGATGAAGCAGGCGAGGCGGCAAAGCTACCACAACGCGGCGACTACCCGGGCTCGGGAACTGGGCCTGCGGCTCGGCTTCGCGGTGCTGATCGCCATGGCCGCCGGCTATGCGGCCCAGCCGTTGTGGCCCGCGCTCTGGTTGGCCGCGACGCTGGTGGCCCAGACGATCAACGTCTGGTCGGGACGGGCCGCGGTGAAGGATCCGCAGCACCGTGCGACGCCCGGCTGGGAATTCCGTTATCTGGCTCTGACCGCCCTCAACAGCGCCGTCTTCGCCGCGATTGGGCCCTATCTGTGGTTCCAGGCCGGCATGGAAGGAAGGCTGATCGCGCTCGTCGTCGTGATGGGCGGGCTTCTCAACGTCGGCACCCAGCCGGACACCTCCGGCCGCCTGCTGTGGAGCGGCGCGACCCCCTATGTCGCGGTCCTGGCCGCCCTGCCGATCGTCACGATCTTCGTCGAGCCCGCCGCCAGTCGCGTCGAAATGCTGTTCCTGGATCTTGGGGCCATGCTCTACCTGTTCCACGTGCTGCGCGCCGTGCGGCGGCGGGAAGACGCCGCTCTCGCCGTCGGCAGCGCGCTGGAAGAAGCCAAGCGCGCTAGCGAGGCCAAGTCGGTCTTTCTGGCGACCATGAGCCACGAGATCCGCACGCCGTTGAACGGCATCCTCGGCATGGCCCAGGTGATGAGCCGCGAGCCTCTGCCCGCCCCGCAGGCTGAACGCCTGGACCTAATCCGGCGGTCCGGCGAGGTGCTGGCGACCCTGCTCAACGACGTGCTCGACATCTCCAAGATCGAGGCGGCCAAGCTGGAGCTGGAGGAAGGCGCGGTCGACTTCGAACAGATGGCCCGCGACGCCGAGGACACCTTCGCCCCGCTGGCGCGCGAGAAGGGCGTCGAGTTGACAGTCGAAGTGCGTCCCGCCGCCCTGGGCTGCTGGCGCGGCGATCCTCTGCGTATCCGCCAGGTGCTGAACAACCTGCTCTCCAACGCCGTGAAGTTCACCCAGCAGGGCGGCGTATCGGCCTGGTTCGACCTGATAGACGACAATCTGACGATCCATGTGTCCGATACCGGCGTCGGCGTTTCGCCCCAGCAGCTGGAAGGGCTGTTCGATCGCTTCACCCAGGCCGACGCCTCGACCACGCGGCGCCACGGCGGCTCGGGCCTGGGTCTGTCGATCGTCCGCGACCTGTGCCGCCTGATGGGCGGGGACATCCGGGCGACCAGCGTCCTGGGTCAAGGTTCGACCTTCGTGGTCACCCTGCCGCTCCAGCGCTACGTCGCTCCTGCCCGCGAGGAGGCGGCGTCCGACGCCGACGGCGCGGTCGATACGGGGAACCTCAAGGTGCTGGTGGCCGAGGACAATCCGACGAACCAGCTGGTCATCACCGCCCTGCTGGAGCAGCTGGGCGCCTCGGTCACCGTGGTCGCCGACGGCGGCCAGGCGGTCGAGGCCTGGCGGCGGGAGAGCTGGGACCTGATCCTGATGGACATCCAGATGCCGATCATGGACGGGGTGGCGGCGACGCGGGAGATCCGGGCGGCCGAGGCCGGACGCGACCGACGTACGCCGATCCTGGCGCTGACCGCCAATGCCCTGCGCCATCAGACCGAACAGTACGAGGCCGCCGGCATGGACGGCGTCGTGGCCAAGCCGCTGCAGGTGAGCGAACTGGTCGCCGCGATGGCGGCGGTCCTGGGCGGCGGCGAGGGCGAACCGGCCGCATCGGCCGTATCCGCCTAGCGTCAGACCGCGCCTTCCTCGATCAGGAACGCCCGCAGGGCCTCGCGGTCGACGTCCTTGGCCACGAAGGCGTCGCCGATGCCGCGCACCAGGATGAAGGTGAGCAGCCCGCCCTCGGCCTTCTTGTCCTGGGCGCTGTGGGCGATCAGGGCGTCGGCGCTGAACGGCTCGGCGCGCACGTCCGACAGCTTGGTCGGCAGGCCGGCGGCCTTGATCGCGGCCTCGGCGCGGACGGCGTCTTGGGACGAGCACAGGCCCTGACGCGCCGAGAAGCGGAAGGCCTGGGCCATGCCCAGCCCCACGGCCTCTCCGTGCTTGAGCGCGTCGCCGAAGCCCATCTCGCCCTCGACGGCATGGCCGAAGGTGTGGCCCAGGTTCAGCAGGGCGCGGCGACCGGCCTCCTTCTCGTCCTCGGCGACGATCTCGGCCTTCATCTCGACCGAGCGGCCGACGGCGCGGACCAGGGCCGAGGTGTCGCGCTCCAGCACCGCGTGGACGTTGGCCTCCAGCCACTCGAAGAAGGCGAAGTCGCCCAGCAGGCCGTACTTGATGATCTCGGCATAGCCGCAGGCCAGCTCGCGGGCGGGCAGGGTGGCCAGGATGTCCAAGTCCGCCAGCACCAGGCGCGGCTGGTGGAAGGCGCCGATCAGGTTCTTGCCGCGCGGCGTGTCGATGGCGGTCTTTCCGCCTACGGACGAATCCACCTGGGCCAGCAGGGTGGTCGGGATCTGGATGAAGTCGATGCCGCGCTTGTAGATCGCCGCCGCGAAGCCGGTCAGGTCGCCCACGACGCCGCCGCCGAACGCCACGACCATGTCGCCGCGCTCCAGCTTCAGGGCCAGCAGCTTGTCCGACAGGTCGGCCAAGCCTTCGAAGCTCTTGGTCTCCTCGCCCGGCGGGACCAGGATCACGTCCGTGGCGACGCCTGCATGCTCCAGGGCGTTGGCCAGGCGCTCGCCGTGGTGCTCCCCGACGATGGTGTCGGTGACGATGGCCACCCGCTTGCGCTTGAGCAGCGGGGCGATGCGCTCGCCTGCGCGGTCGATCAGCCCCGTGCCGACGACCACGTCATAGGCTCGTGCGCCCAGACCCACGGGAATGGTGGTGATCACTTGAACTCGCTTTTGGACTGGGCTTGCAGGTGGCCCCTCAGGGCCTGGATCACGGCCTCGACCGCCACGCCGTGGGCGGTGTCGCCGGTCTCGACCGTCAGGTGGGCCTCGCCATAGGCGGGATAGCGGGCGGCGGCGTGCTCGCGCAGCACGTCCATCGGGTCGCGGTTCTTGAGCAGCGGCCGGCCCTCCTTGCGGCCCACGCGGCGGGCCAGCAGCTCCAGGTCGGCCTTCAGCCAGACGGCCACGGCCTTGGACTTGATCAGGGCGCGGGTCTCGGCGTTGACGAAGGCGCCGCCGCCGGTGGCCAGCACGTGCGGCGGCTCTTCCAGCAGCCGCGCGATCACCCGCCGCTCGCCGTCGCGGAAGGCCGGCTCGCCCATCTCGGCGAAGATCTCGGGGATCGAGCGGCCGGCGGCGGCCTCGACCTCGTTGTCGGCGTCGCGGAACGGCAGGTCCAGGGCCGCGGCCAGGCGGCGGCCGACGCTGGACTTGCCCACGCCCATCAGCCCGACCAACACGATCGTCTTGAGGCGCAGGGCGGCCCTTGGGTCGGGGCTGGAAGGGGCGGTGTCGTCGTTCATGGGCTGGACGCGGTTTACACGACGGCGAGGCGTCCCGCCAAGGTTTGGACCAAGACCGCGTCCAGTGTGGCTTGAAGGGCGAAAAGTTTCGCCAACCCCTGTCCTGCGGCATAGTTGAACCATGGCGTCTTCCAAGCGACTCACGAGCGGCTCGGCCATCGCCCTGGCGACGGTCCTGTTTTCGACCACGGCGGCCTGGGCCCAGGTGCAGGTCCAGTCCCTGGCCGCGCCCGACCTGTTCTCGGCCCCGGCGGCGGAGACGGGGCTGTCGGCTGACCTCTGGAAGGACGCGTCGCCGGGCGTCGCCCAGGAAGCGCTGCCCAAGCTGGCCGCCAAGCCGTTGTCGCCGGCCGCCGCCGGCCTGGCGCGGCGGGTGCTGGCCACCGGCGCCAACGCCCCGGCCGGGATCGGCGACGATCCCGAGCTGGGCGCGACCCGGGCCCTGGCCCTGATCGCCCTGGGCGAGGCCAAGGGCGTGGACGCGATGCTGGACCGCGCGCCCGGCGTCGCCTCCAGCGCGCCGCTGTCGATGGCGGCGGCCGAGGCGGCCCTGATCACCGGCGCCGACGACAAGGCCTGCAAGATCGGCGAGGCGCTCAGCGCCGACCGGGGCGGGCCCTACTGGCTGCGGCTGCGGGCCTTCTGCCAGGCGATCGGCGACCAGCACGACGCCGCCCAGCTGACCCTCAGCCTCGCCGTCCAGCAGACCAAGGACGCCGACTACGCCCGGCTGATGAACGCCCTGCTGTCGGGTTCGCCCGCCGGCGCCGCCAACCTCCGCAACGGCGTCAACTACGCCCTGTCGCGTAAGCTGGGGCTGGACCTGTCCTCGGCCGCCGCGATCGCCAGCGCCGCGCCGGCCCTAAAGCCGCCGCCCAAGCCGGTCGAAGTCCCGGCCGACCTGACCGCCGCCCAGACCTCGACCCTGGCCGCCCTGCGCGCCGCCAGGGGTCTGCCCGCCTTCACCGACGCCGCCCAGGTCGCCCTGCCGGCGATCACCGCCCTCGCCAAGGCCGACGCGCCGCTGGAGGACCCGGTGCTGCTGGCCCGCGCGGCCCTGGCGGCCGGCGACCTGGCCACGGCCCAGGCCATCCGGGGCAAGCTGACCGGCGACACGGTGCCCGGCGCCACGACCCAGGATCTGGCCCTGCTGGACGCCACCTTGGCCGCCGCGGAAGGCAAGAAGGACGGTCAGGTTCTGGACGGCCTGATCGAGCGCGGCGTTCAGGGCGGCGCCAAGTCGCCCGCCCAGCCGGCCGCCCTGATCCTGGCCGCGTTCGGCGCGCCGATGGACGCCGAGGCCCGCGCCCGGTTCGCGACCTTCGACGGCAAGTCGGCCGCCGCCGTCGGCCGGCTGACCGTGCTGGACGACGCGGCCGCCGCCGGCCGCCAGGGCGAGGCGGCCCTGCTGGCCCTGTCGATCGCGGCCGACGCCGGACCCGCCGGACTCGGTCCGGTCGATCGCGCCCGCTTGGTCCGCGCCCTGCTCAAGGCCGGCCTGGAGGCCGACGCCCGCGCCTTCGCCGTCGAGGGCCTGCTGGCGCTGCAGGTGAAATGACGATGACGCTCGGAGCGTCCATCGCCGTTTCTCTTCATCAACCGGCATTCTGGGCCTTGTGCCCGGAACCCCTCTGTAAGCCGCAAGTGCAGCAGGGGCGGTTCGCAGGCGAACCGCTGGCTCTTCACGTGCGAGCTGAACCAGGGGTCCCGGGCACGAGGCTCGGGATGACGGCCTTTTGGGGAGCGGAAAGGTCGTGAAGGCCGTCAGCTGGATCGACGCCTTCCTCGAGATGATGGCCGTCGAGCGCGCGGCCGCCCGCAACACCCTGACCGCCTACGAAAAGGATCTGGTCGACGCCCGCCTGTTCCTGGCTTCGCGCGGCGACCTGGACGGCGCCAGCGCCGAAGCGGTCGAGGCCTATTTCGCCGACCTGGGCGCCCGGGGATTGTCGCCCGCTACCGCCGCCCGCCGCCGCTCGGCCCTGCGCCAGTTCTACCGCTTCGCGCTGGGCGAGGGCTGGCGGGCCGACGACCCCTCGCGTCGGGTCGAGGCCCCCCGGGCCGGCCGGCCGCTGCCCAAGGTGCTGTCGCGTGAGGCGGTCGAGCGGCTGATCGCGGCGGCCGCGGCCAAGGACGGCGGGCAGGGCCTGCGCCTGGCCTGCATGATCGAACTGCTCTACGCCTCGGGCCTGCGCATTTCGGAACTGCTGAACCTGCCCCTGGCGGCCCTGGCCCGCGACCCGGCCTTCCTGATGGTCAAAGGCAAGGGCGGCAAGGAGCGGTTGGCCCCGCTGAATGACGCGGCCCGCGCGGCCGTGAAGGCCTATTTGGAGGTAAGACCGCAATTTCTGCCAAAAGGCGTCAAGGACAGCCCATGGCTGTTTCCCTCGCGCGGCAAGGGCGGAAAGCTGACCGCGCGGCGAGTGTCTCAGCTGCTGGAAGACGCCGCCATCGCCGCCGGCCTCGATCGCGAAATGGTCAGCCCCCACGTCCTGCGCCACGCCTTCGCCACCCACCTGCTGGAGGGCGGCGCCGACCTGCGGGTGATCCAGACCCTGCTGGGCCACGCCGACATCGCCACCACCCAGATCTACACCCACGTGGCCGGCGATCACCTGGCCCAGGTGGTGAAGTCCAAGCACCCGCTGGCGCGCAAGAACCGGTCCTGAACGCCTCGATTGTACTTTCCGGTCAAGCTTGCCATAGATCGCCCCGCGAAACGGGGGTTCCATGCTTAGAAAATCAGTCGTCACGGCCGCCATGGGCCTAGTCTTCATCGGGTCGGTCCTGGCCCCCGGCGTCGCCCAGGCGGCCAAGCCGGCCCGGGTGTTCGTCCAGGTCGGCAAGGGCCTGAAGGATCAGCAGGCCGACGAGACGACCTGCTCGGACTACGCCAAGGGCGTGCCGACGCCGGGCATGCCGCCCATGGTCACGACCGGCGGAGCGACCGCGGCGGCGGGGGCGGCCCTGGCCACCGGCTTCCTGGCCGGGCTCGAAGAGGCCAAGGCCCGCCGCGCGGGCTACGAGCGCTGCATGCGGGCGCGTGGCTACGTCAAGGTCGCCCTGGCGCCGGCCGAGGAGACGGCGCTGCGCGGCGCCAAGGGCCAACCCGCGCGCGAGGCCTGGTTCACGGCCTTCCTCGGTCAGGCCGAGTTGGCTCAGCGCGTCGAGGCCGCCAAGGCCCTGATCCAGGACCTGCCGGAGGTTCCCTCGGCGCCCGTCAGCACCGACGGCCTGGTGCTCGACCTGGCCCAGGCCAAGCCCGCCGAGGGCGCGGTGGCCGAGGGCGGGGCCTTGCTGGTCGTGCCGGCCAGCCACCTGGCCACGGCCCGGCTGACCGCCGACTATCCGGTGTCCAACATGCTGGGCATCAACAAGCGCGGCGAGACCGGCGCGGTGTTCCACGCCGTGGCGCGCGGGCCCTATTCGGTTCAGTGGTGCGGACCGTTCCTCAACAATTCCATCCAGGGCCAGATCACCATGATCGGCTGTGTCGAGGCCGCGGGTGACGACTTCAAGGTGATCAACAGCGTCGGCGAGGCCTGGCTGGCGGGCGATCTCGACGTCGGCGGGTTCCCGGTCGACGCCCCGCCGAAGCTGGAGGTCAGCCCGACCGATCTGCTGGGGCCGGTCACCCTGAGCCTGACCCTGGACAAGATCACCAAGAAGGGCGTGCGCCTGAAGGTGTCCGGCGAGCGGGATGGCAAGACGGTGACGATCTGGCGCGGCGGCGGCAATTTCGACGCCGAAGGGCGGCTGATCGTGCCGCTGTGGACGCACCGCCTGACCCTGGCGCGCCAGGATCAAGGGATCACGGTCGCCCTGGCCGCGGACGGCGATGGTCGCAATTGGTGGTCGACGGGCACGCCGTGACGGGTTCCGGTGCGAAGCCAGGGCGTGCTACGTCCGGCCCTCCATGGAAGGGCCTCCGTTTCTAGAGCCCTTGGGTGAGAAGGAGACCTTCCCATGTCGGACGAAACCCGCGACAGCAACGGCGCGATCCTAGCCGACGGCGACAACGTCACCCTGATCAAGGACCTGAAGGTCAAGGGTTCGGGCGGCGTGACCCTGAAGCGCGGGACCCTGGTCAAGAAGATCCGCCTGACCGGCGACCCTGACGAGATCGAGGCCAATGACAAGGTGAAGGGCCTCGTCCTGCGCACCGAGTTCGTGAAGAAGGCTTAGGACCTCTTACCGACCATCCGTCGTCGACCGAATCCGTGGACAAGGCCGGACGGCTGACGACATGGTGGGGCCAGGCGGTCGTCGCGGGACGGTGGGAAGCTGGGCATGGTCAACGCCGCTGGATCGTGGACGCGCCTCGCGCCGATCGGCCGGTGGCTGCCCGGTTATCAGCGCGCTTGGCTGTCGACCGACCTGCTGGCGGGACTGGCGCTGTGGGCGGTCATGGTCCCGGAGGCCATGGCCTATGCCGGGATCGTCGGGGCGCCGGCGATCATGGGCCTCTACACGATCGCGCCGCCGCTGATCGCCTACGCCCTGTTCGGGACCTCGCGCGTGCTGGTGGTCGGGCCCGACACCGCCACAGGGGTGATCTCGGCCTTGACCGTCGGAGCGCTGGCGGCGCGCGGCTCGGCGGACTTCGCCGACCTGACCGCCACGCTCGCGGTGCTGATCGGGGCCTTCTTCCTGCTGTTCGGCGCCCTGAGGCAGGGCTGGGTCGCGGCCTTCATCGCCTCGCCCGTGATGCGCGGATTTATCGAGGGCCTGATCTGCGTCACCATCGTCGGCCAGGCCGCGCCGCTGCTCGGCCTGCACGGCGGCCAGGGCAACGTCTTCGAGAAGTTGCTGATCATCCTGTGGAGCCTGGGCGAGGTCCCGCCCGCCGCCGTGCTCACCGGCCTCGGAAGCCTCGCGGCGCTGCTGGCGTTGCGTCGGCTGGCGCCCCGCTTGCCCGCCGCCCTAATCGTCGCTGTGGGCGCCACGATGCTGATCGCCGTGCTGGGAGGAGACGCCGCGGGTGTGAGCGTCGTCGGGGCGCTGCCGTCGGGACTGCCCCACTTCAACCCGCCGAGCCTGCGGCCGGACCTGCTGATCGCCCTGGCGCCCGGCGCGTTGTCCATCGTCCTGGTAGGCTATGCCGAGGCCCTGGGCGCGGCCCGGGCGGCCGAGACCGAGGACGACATCGACCCGAACCAGGAGCTGGTCGCTCACGGCTTCGCCAACCTGCTAAGCGGCCTGTTCGGCGGGTTCTTGGCCGTGGGCAGCCTGTCCAAGACCTCGGTCGCCGTCGGCGCGGGGGCGCGGACCCAGCTGGCCAATCTGGTCGCGGCCGGGCTGTGCATCCTCACCCTGGTGTTCCTGACTCCGCTGTTCCGGGGCCTGCCGCACCCGACCCTGGCCGCCATCGTCATCGCCGCCATGCTGCATCTGTCCAAGCCGGCCTATCTGCTCCGGCTGGCCAAGCAGGCGCCTGGCGAGTTCGCCATGGCGGCGGCGGTGATCGCCGGCGAGCTGGTGCTGGGCGTCATGCACGGGATCGCCCTGGGCGTGCTGCTGTCATTGCTGATGCTGATCTACAAGGCCAGCCATCCCAAGAGCGCCGTGCTGGGCAAGCTGCCCCGCGAGCAGGCCTATCGCGACCTGCGTCTGCACCCCGACGCGAAGACCTTCCCTGGACTGCTGATCTTCAATCCGGGCGGAGACCTGTTCTTCGCCAGCGTCGGCCATTTCGAGCACGAGCTGAAGGCGGCGATCGACCAGGCCTCGCCACCGATCCGGCACGTGCTGATCGACGCCAGCGCGATCAGTTTCGTCGACAGCAGCGCGTGCGACGTCCTGCTCCGGATGATCCAGGGGCTGAAGGACGAGGGAATCTCGATCGCCTTCGCCCGCATGCGCGACCCGGTCCACGACCGCCTGCGGCGCGTCGGCGTGGTCGAGGCCGTGGGCGACACGGGGTTCTACGACCGCCTGACCGATGGGGTGACCGCGCTGTTGGGCCACCGGGTCACCTGACGCCGCCGGATCAGACCGTCTCGCCGTCGAACGCCGCCTTCAGCTTGACCATGTCCAGCTTCACCATCTTCATCATGGCCGCGAACATTCGACCGATCGCGGCTTTGTCGGGGCTGGAATAGAGGTCCATCAGCTGCTGGGGCACGATCTGCCAGGACAGGCCGTACTTGTCCTTCAGCCAGCCGCACTGGCTTTCCTTGCCGCCGTCGGCGAGGAGGGCGTCCCAGTAGCGGTCGACCTCGGCCTGGTCGGCGCAGTGGACCATGAACGACACCGCCTCTGTGAAGGTGAAGTGCGGGCCGCCGTTCAGGGCGGTGTAGGTCTGGCCATTCAGCTCGAAGTCGACGGTCATCACCTTGCCGGGCGGGCCGGCGGGCGGCTGGGAGTCGCTGGGATAGCGGGCGATGGTCTTGATCCGCGAGTTGGGGAACAGCGAGACATAGAACTCGGCGGCCTCTTGCGCCTGGGTGTCGAACCACAGGAACGGGGTGATCTTCTGCATGGGCGGGTCCTCCGTTGAGCGGGTTTCGGACGAAGGACGATCAAGACACGCCGGTTCCGACACCGGCGCGCGGTTTTCGACGAAGAGTCGACTTCACGCGCGGCGGGCGTCAGTCGAACACGCGCACATCGACGGCGGCGGCTTGGAGATCGGTCAGCCGGCGCACGATGCGGTTGAACAGCACGCACTGTGCGACGACGAGGCCGCTGACCACGACGAGCAGCGCGCTCGTCAGCGCCGGGCTGTTCACGCCGGCGCGACCCAGGCCTCCGATCAAGGCGCCGCCCGCGCCGCCGGCCAGCCAGAAGCCCCACCACCAGCGGAGCAGGGCGGGCGTCGGGATCGACCGCCACCCGGTGGGCGAGAGGCTGGCCTTCCAGGTCTGCTCCATGGCCTCGAACGGCTTCCAGAGCGCGCCGATCGGGATGAAATACCAGCCCACCGCCCAGCCCGAGGAGATCGGCAGGCTGTAGCGCGCCATGCGCTGGGCGTTCCGCGCGACGCGATAGATCCAGACCAGCGACAAGACGCCGGCGACGAACTGGACGCCAAGGTTGCCGATGATCGAGAAGCCCACCAGCCTCCCGAAGGCCCCGTAGGAAAAGTCCGAGGGCAGCCAGCCGGAGGCGTAGGCGAAGTTGATCGCCATGACGGCCATCAGCGTCAGCTTCATGGCGCAAAAGGTCCAGGTCGCCGCGATCACGAAGCCGGCGAGGCGGGTCGGTGATTTGGTCGTGGTCATGTCGTCATTGTCCCCCATGACGAGGGCTAGGACGCTTCGGCGGCCGCGACAATCGTCAAGGTGGAGTTCGGCGGCCGAACGCCGTCGTTGCCGCCTCGGCGTTCGCCCACTAGTTACGCTGCATGGCCGTTTCCGACATCGAACCCTTCCACGCCATCGCCATCAGCCGTCTGGCCCACCAGATGAAGGCGCAGGGCCAGTCGATCATCCATATGGAGTTCGGCCAGCCCTCGACCGGCGCGCCCCAGGCGGCTATCGCCAAGGCCCACCACGTGCTGGACACCGACGGCATGGGCTATTGGGAGAGCCCGCTGCTGAAGGCGGCGATCGCCAGGCGCTACGCCGAGCTGGACGGCGTCAGCGTCGATCCCGAGCGGATCATCCTGACCTGCGGCGCCTCGCCGGCCCTGGTGCTGGCGCTGGCCTCGAACTTCGCGCCGGGCGACCGCGTGGCCCTGGCCCGGCCGGGCTACGTGGCCTACCGCAATACGCTGAAGGCCCTGAATTTGGAGCCGGTTGAGATCGCCTGCGGGGCCGAAAGCCGCTTCCAACTCACCGCCGCCCACCTGGCCGCCCTAGAGCCCGCGCCGGCCGGGGTGATCATCGCCAGCCCGGCCAATCCGACCGGCACGATCATCCCCGCCGCCGAGCTGGAGGCGATCGCTAGGGTCTGCCGCGAGCGCGGTATCCGGGTGGTGTCGGACGAGATCTATCACGGCCTCAGCTACGGCGAGCCGGCCCGCTCGATGCTCGCCTTCGAGCCCGAGGCGCTGATCGTCAACAGCTTCTCCAAATACTTCAGCATGGCCGCCTGGCGGCTGGGCTGGGTGGTCGTGCCGCAGGGCCAGGTCCAGCGCGCGCGGGCCTTCATGGGCAACCTGTTCCTGACCCCGCCGTCGCTGAGCCAGCATGCGGGGCTGGTCGCCATGGATTGCATCGACGAGCTCGAGGGGCACCTCGACGTCTACCGCGCCAATCGCGCCCTGCTGCTGGACGCCCTGCCGGCCCTGGGCCTGGGCTCGATCGCGCCGCCGGACGGGGCCTTCTATATCTACGCCGACATCGGCCACCTGACCGACGACAGCCTGGCCTTCTGCGAGGCCTTGCTGCGCGACACGGGCGTGGCCACCGCGCCCGGCGTCGATTTCGACCCCGTCGACGGCCGGCGGTTCATCCGTTTCAGCTTCGCGGTCTCGACGCCCGAGGTCGAGGAGGCCCTGCGGCGGATCACGCCGTGGTTCGCCTCCAAAAACCCTCTCCCAGCGGGAGAGGGTGGGGCTCGCGCCGAAGGCGTGGGAGGGTGAGGGGTACACCTTCGCCGTTCTTCATGCCTTGCCGGCACGCCGGTCGACGTCTTAACCCCTCACCCTCCCATGCTGCGCATGGGTCCCTCCCTCTCCCGCTGGGAGAGGGGTTTCAGGAGAACGACCATGCGACTGATCGGGATGCTGGACTCGCCCTATGTGCGGCGCGTGGCGATTTCGGCCCGGCTGCTGGGCCTGCCGTTCGAGCACGAGGCGGTGTCGGTGTTCCGGCACTACAACACGTTCGCGGCGATCAACCCCGTCGTGAAGGCGCCGAGCCTGGTCACCGACGACGGCGTGGTCATGATGGAGTCGAGCCTGATCATCGAGCACCTGGAGCGGCTGGCCGGGCGAAGCCTGGGTCCGGCGGCCATCGCCGACCACGCCCGCGCCCAGCGGATCCTCGGCCTGGCCCTGGCCGCCAGCGAGAAGACCGTCTCCCTGGTCTACGAGTTCAACCTGCGCCCCGAGGACAAGCAGCATGGCCCTTGGGTCGAGCGGGTGCGCGGGCAACTGGCGGAAGCCTGGCGTCTGCTGGAGGCCGAGGTCGCCGCGCCGCCGCCGCGGTTCGAGGGCTCCCAGGCCTGGCTGACCTGCGCGGTGGTCTGGACCTTCGCGGTCCGCACCCTGCCGGGCTCGATCGACGCGGAGACCTGTCCGGCCCTGGCGGCCCTGACGGAGCGCGCTGAGGCGACCGAAGCGTTCCAGGCGGCGCCGTTCGACTGACGAGCGGATAAGGGAGTGGGTAAGGCCGCCCCTCCCTTGCTTGATCCCCCAGAGCTTTTGCCCATTCCTGCGCGGTCGACCTCGGGCTCTTATGGTCGGGTCGGCCGATCCCCATCTGGCTGACGGGGAAGGCTAGACCTCCCCACGCGACATTCGAACATCAGGAGCTCCTCATGAAGACGCGCAAACTCGGCGACGGGCTGGAAGTCTCGGCCATCGGCTTGGGCTGCATGGGCATGGGCCAGGTCTACGGCACGGCGCTGGACAAGGCCGACGCGTTCAAGGTGCTGGCCCGGGCGGTCGATCTGGGCGTGACCTTCTTCGACACCGCCGAGGTCTACGGCCCCTATCTGAACGAGGAGCTGGTCGGCGAAGGTCTCAAACCCTTCCGCGACAAGGTCGTGATCGCCACCAAGTTCGGCTTCGACATCGCGCCCGAGGGCGAGGCCCAGGGCTTCGCCCGCGTGCGCGGAACCGACAGTCGGCCCGAGCATATCCGCGCGGTCGTCGAGGCCTCGCTCAAGCGCCTGGGCGTCGAGGTGATCGACCTGCTCTACCAGCACCGCGTCGATCCCAACGTGCCGATCGAGGACGTGGCCGGGACGGTCAAGGACCTGATCGCCGAGGGCAAGGTCAAGCACTTCGGCCTGTCGGAGGCCGGTCCCGAGACCATCCGCAAGGCCCATGCCGTCCAGCCGGTGGCGGCGCTGCAGAGCGAATATTCGCTGTGGTTCCGCGACCTCGAGAAGGACACCCTGCCGGTCCTGCGCGAGCTGGGCATTGGACTCGTGCCCTACAGCCCGCTGGGCCGGGGCTTCCTGACCGGGGCGATCAAGCCCGACGCGCCGCTGGGCGACAACGACTTCCGCCGCGCCCTGCCGCGCTTCCAGGGCGAGGCCATGGCCAAGAACCTATCGCTGGTCGAGGCCCTGACGGCCATCGCCGCCGACAAGGGAGTCACGCCGGCCCAGCTGGCCCTGGCCTGGATTCTCCACCAGGGGGCGGACATCGCTCCGATCCCCGGCACGACCAAGATCGCCCGCCTGGAGGAGAACGTCGGCGCTGTCGACGTGACCCTGTCGGCCGACGACCTGGCCCGCATCGCCGCCGCCGTGCCGGAAACGGCCGTCGAGGGCGAGCGCTACACGCCGGCGGGCCTGGCGATGGTGGGGCGGTAAAAGTCACCCTCTCCCTCTGGGAGAGGGCTCTAGGGTATTGATCCTTCCCGCCGGGCGCCCCCACACTCCGCGCCATGGCCCCCAACCCTCTCATGCGCCCCGACGCGATCGAGCTGGTCAAGCTGGGCAAGACCACGATCACCCTGGGCGGGTTGGGCGCGGGCCTGGTCATCTTCGTGGCCTCGATCTACCTCTCGCGGCTGGTGGCCTCGGGCCTGAAGCGATTGCGCGAACGGTCGGTCGGCTCGGCCCCGTCGCTCTACATCGTCGAGCGGCTCAGCAACTACGGCCTGCGCATCATCGGGCTGCTGGTCGGGCTGTCGGTGATGGGCGTGAACCTGACCTCGCTGGCGGTGTTCGCCGGCGCCCTAGGCGTAGGCGCGGGCCTGGGCTTGCAGGGCCTGGTCAAGGACTTCGCCTCGGGCCTGTCGCTGATGTTCGAGCGGCTGGTGGCGGTGGGCGACTTCGTCGAGCTGCAGAACGGCGCGCGCGGCGTGGTGCACGAGATCGGCCCGCGCTCGACCCGGCTGCGCACCAACGACAGCACCGACGTGATCGTGCCCAACTCGGTGCTGGTCAACGAGCAGGTGATCAACTGGACCCTGCATCACACCAGCCGCCGTATCCGCGTGCCGTTCGTCACCGCCTTCGGGGTCGACAAAGAGAAGGTGCGCGAGGCGGTGCTGAAGGCCGCCCATTCGGTGTCGTTCACCGCCAAGGACGACGCCACCCGCAAGGCCCAGGTCTGGCTGGTGGGCTACGGCGAGTCGGCGTTGAAGTTCGAGCTGGTGGTTTGGCCGACGGTCGATGCCGTGCGTCGTCCGGCGGCGATCTTCGCAGCCTATACCTGGGCGATCGACGACGCTCTGCGCGCGGCCGGGATCGAGATCCCCTATCCCCAGCGCGACGTGCGCCTGCGCGGCCTGTTCGGCGAGGAGGGCGACGACGCCCGCGCGGCCCTGCGGCTGGAGCCCCGCGGAGGCCGCAAAGCCAAGGCCAAGGCCGCGCCCTCGCAGAACGACGCGGCCGAGGATCTCAAGCGCGAAGACCCCGAGGAGCCGCCGATGCCCGTGCAGGGGCCGTCGCAGAAGGGGTGATGTCGGCTTTCGACCGTTGGCGACATTCTTGAACCCACCCTCAACAGACATACGAGCGTCCGCTCCACGCGCCTTGACCCACGCGTCAGCCTTGACCGCGCTATCCCGCCGCCGCAGTCTTCTCGCAACTGCGAAATAAGCAGAGAACCAGGGAAGCGCGCACGTCATGAAGACCCCCCGAGGCTTTTTCAAACCCCTGGCGATCGGCGCGCCGACGCCTTGGCGCGAGCCGCCGGCCCGGGTGGAACGGATGATCCACTTCGTGCCGCCGCACCTGGACAAGGTCCGCGCCAAGGTCCCCGAGATCGCCCCGACCGTCGACGTGATCCTGGCCAATCTGGAGGACGCCATCCCCGCCGACGCCAAGGCCGCGGCGCTGGCCGGCGCGATCGCCATGGCCCGGGAGACCGACTTCAAGGCCCTGGGCGTGGGGCTGTGGGTGCGGATCAACTGCCTGAACTCGCCCTGGCACCTGGACGAGGTCTCGACCCTGGTCGAGAAGGCCGGCGATCGGATCGACGTGATCATGGTCCCCAAGGTCGAAGGGCCGTGGGACATCTTCTACATGGACCAGCTGCTGGCCTCGTTGGAGGCCAAGCACGGGGTGACCCGGCCGATCCTGCTGCACGCCATCCTCGAGACGGCCGAGGGCGTGATGAACGTGGAGCAGATCGCCGGCGCCAGTCCGCGCATGCAGGGCATCAGCCTGGGCCCGGCCGACCTGGCCGCCAGCCGGGCGATGAAGACGACGCGCGTGGGCGGCGGGCATCCGGGCTACCGCGTGGTGGAGGACCCGCGCGCGGATGGCGGCCAGCGCGTCTCGGTGCAGCAGGATCTATGGCACTACACCTTCGCCAAGATGGTCGACGCCTGCGCCGCCCACGGCATCAAGCCGTTCTACGGCCCGTTCGGAGCCATCGACGATCCGGTCGCCTGCGAGCAGCAGTTCCGCAATGCTTTCCTGATGGGCTGCGCCGGGGCCTGGAGCCTGCATCCTAGCCAGATCGAGATCGCCAAGCGCGTCTTCTCGCCCGCGCCCGACGAGGTGGCCTTCGCCAAGCGCATCCTGGAGGCCATGCCCGACGGTTCGGGCGTGGCGATGATCGACGGCAAGATGCAGGACGACGCGACCTGGAAGCAGGCCAAGGTGATGGTCGACTGCGCGCGGCAGATCGCGGCGAAGGATAAGGCTTATGCCGAGCTTTACGGATTCTGAGGACGTGGTGGAGCATCACTTGCCCCCACCGGGCTCCTTGCGTCGCCTGTCCGCCCCCATAGGGGGCGGAGCTCGTGCTGAGGAGCGGCTGAAGGCTCCGCCCCCTATGGGGGCGGACAGACCGCGAAGCGGTCAGGTGGGGCAAGTATGGGCGCCTAGGCCGCCGTCGTCACCACCCGCGACCCCGCCACCAGCATCTTGTGCACCGGGCACGCCTCGGCGATCTCCATCAGCCGCGCCCGCTGGGCGTCGTCCAGGTCGCCGCCGAGGGTGATCACCCGTTCGAAGATGTCGGCCGGCTGCGAGGACGGGTCGCGCCGCCAGGTCACCTCCACATGCACCGCGCCCAGCGCCCAGGCCTTACGGCTGGCGTAAAGCCGCAGGGTCTGGGTGGTGCAAGCCGCCAGGCCGGCGGCGACCAGGTCGTGGGGATTGGGGCCGATGTCCAGCCCGCCGTCGACCGGTCCCAGGTCGGCCGCGAAGCGGATGGGCCCGGCGGTGACGAGGATCTGCACCCCGCCGTGACCGCTGTCGTCGGCGAGGGCGGAGGGGCGGGCGGGGGCGGCGATCATGGGGCGGACTCCGAAAAGCGAGTCCCGACTATAGCGTCTCGAAAAGGCGAGGCTTGAAAGATCGTCCGCCCTTAGGCGGCCGCGGCGTTGTGCGCGGTCACGTCGAACAGGCGGGTGGCGCCGCGCCACACCTCGACGGTGTCGCAGCCGCGATGCAGGCCGACCAGCTCTTCGGCGCGACGGCGCGCGGCCTGATCGTCCTGGCAGGGGGTGACGTCGAAACGCGGAACCGAGCCATCGGACTCGACACAGAAAAAGGTGAACACCTGCATGGGAACATCCGTTCGCATCAGGCGGGACCGGGTCCATATTCGATGGGCGGGGCCGCGGGCGTCGGCTTGGTTTCTAAGCCGACCAGAAGGGATATAGGCGAGAACCCCGCGGTTAACCAGGGAGCATCGGTTTTCGCCACGGACTCTCCTGGGGACGAATCCCCGTGACTCAAAAGGGGTTCCAAACGTCGCCATAGTGTCGCTGCGACGACGAGTCGCAGATTCGGCGGTCGCCTGAGGCCTGCTTCGGGCGATTTCACGGCGCCGGGGCGCCGAAAGCGGTTTCGTTTTCGGTTATCGCGCTCTAGGTTCGCCACCTTTCCGCAACGGCGACGTTAAGAGACCCATGGCCGCGCATTACCTCGACTTCGAGCGACCCATCGCCGATCTGGAGAGCAAGATCGAAGAGCTGTCCCGGCTTTCCGAGACGGCCGGCCCCGGCGCGTTCGAAAACGAGATCCAGGCCCTGCGCGACCGCGCCCAGCAGCTTCGCAAGGAAGCCTATGCCGGCCTCGACGCCTGGCAGAAGACCATGGTCGCCCGCCACCCCGAGCGTCCGCACCTGAAGGACTATGTGGCCGGCCTGATCGACGAGTTCGTCGAGCTGCGGGGCGACCGCAAGTTCGCCGACGACCAGGCCATCGTGGGCGGCCTGGGCCGTTTCCGCGGCACCCCGGTCGTGGTCATGGGCCACGAGAAGGGCCACGACACCACCACCCGCCTGAAGCACAACTTCGGCATGGCCCGCCCCGAAGGTTACCGCAAGGCCGTGCGCCTGATGGACATGGCCGAGCGCTTCAACCTGCCGGTCATCACCTTCGTCGACACCGCCGGCGCCTATCCGGGCCTGGGCGCCGAGGAGCGCGGCCAGGCCGAGGCCATCGCCCGCTCGACCGAGCGCGGCCTGGTGCTGGAGACCCCGATGGTCGCCACCATCGTCGGCGAAGGCGGCAGCGGCGGCGCCATCGCGTTGGCCGGCGCCAACAAGGTGCTGATCCTGGAGCACTCGATCTATTCGGTGATCTCGCCGGAAGGCGCGGCCTCGATCCTGTGGCGCGACGGCGCCCGGGCCAAGGACGCGGCCACCAACATGAAGATCACCGCCCAGGACCTGATCCAGCTGAAGATCGTCGATCGCATCGTCGACGAGCCGGCCGGCGGGGCCCACTCCGACCCGGCCGCCGCCATCGCCGCCGTCGGCGACGCGGTCGAGGACGAGCTGAAGACGCTGATGCGCCTGTCGCCGGCCGAGCTGAAGAAGCAGCGGGCCGAGCGGTTCTACGCCATTGGGCGCGAAGGCCTGCAGTAGCATCCCAAAGCTCCGCTCATCCCGGCTTTCGCCGGGATGAGCGGAATATTTGAAAGGCCATGTCACGTTTCAGCATGTGACCTCGTCTTGTCCTCGAAGCCCGAGAGCCGGGCTCCAAATGAGGACCAGGACCAGGACCATGACCGCCGAAACCGCGCCTTTCCGCCACGACCTGAACGTTCCCGAGATCTACAAGGCCTTCATCGCCGCCGAGAACGCCGTGGTGGCGTCGGGCGTCGACAAGCATCTGCTGCACCTGCTGAAGCTGCGCGTCTCGCAGATCAACGGCTGCGCCTTCTGCGTGAAGATGCATTCCAAGGAAGCCCGCGACGACGGCGAGACCAATGAGCGGCTGGACCGCCTGGTGGTCTGGGACCACGTCAGCGACTTCACCGCCAAGGAAAAGGCCGCCCTGGCCTGGGCCGAGGCCCTGACCCAGCTGCCCACCCACAAGGACCTGGCCCCGCTGCGCGCCGCCCTGCGCGAGCACTACACCGACGTCGAGGCCAGCGCCCTCACGGCGGTGATCGCCCAGATCAACCTGTGGAACCGCCTGGGCGTGTCGGTGCACTAGGCGTCAAGTTCGGGGAGGGGCTTGCCCCTCCCCAACGTCATTCGGCCATACTCCCTGGAAACAATGCAGGGAGATGCGTCCGTGGCCATCAAGACCCGTTTCACCGAGCTGTTCGGCGTCGAGCATCCGATCGCCCAGGGCGGCATGCAATGGGTGGGGACCGCGCCCCTGGTCAGCGCCGTGGCCAACGCCGGGGCCCTTGGCTTCCTGACCGCCCTGACCCAGCCCACGCCCGAGGCGCTCTCCAAGGAGATCGCCCGCACCCGCGAACTGACCGACAAGCCGTTCGGCGTGAACCTGACCATCCTGCCGGCCATCAAGCCGCCGCCCTACGCCGAGTACCGCGCGGCGATCATCGAGGCGGGGATCAAGATCGTCGAGACTGCCGGCTACAAGCCGCAGGAGCACGTCGATCAGTTCAAGGCCCATGGCGTGAAGGTGATCCACAAGTGCACCGCCGTCCGCCACGCCCTCAGCGCCGAGCGGATGGGCGTGGACGCCATCAGCATCGACGGCTTCGAATGCGCCGGCCACCCGGGCGAGGACGACATCCCCGGCCTGATCCTGATCCCCGTCGCGGCCGAGAAGGTGAAGATACCGATGATCGCCTCGGGCGGTTTCGGCGACGCGCGCGGCCTGGTGGCGGCCCTGGCCCTGGGCGCCGACGGCGTCAACATGGGCACCCGCTTCTGCGCCACCCAGGAAGCGCCGATCCACGACAACTTCAAGCAACAGATGGTCGCCAACGACGAGCGCTCGACCGACCTGATTTTCCGCACCCTGCACAACACCGCCCGGGTGGCCAAGAACGCGATCAGCCAGCAGGTCGTCGCCATCGAACGGGCCGGCGGCGCCAGGTTCGAGGACGTGGCCGACCTGGTGAAGGGCGCGCGCGGAAGGGAAGGACTCATCAGCGGTGATGTCGACCACGGCGTCTGGTCGGCCGGCATGGTCCAGGGCCTGATCCACGACGTACCGACCGTGCGCGAGCTGATCGACCGGATCGTCAGCGAGGCCGAGGACCTGATCCGCGGACGGCTGGCGGGGATGGTGGGGTAGCGCGTCGCGACGCAAAAATCAGGCGCCCAACTCCCGATTTCAGGTCATGGTGAACACCTCGGCAAACACTATGACAGCGCCGCGAAGTTTTCGTGAAATAGCAGCGCTTGTCGGCTGAGGTTAGCCAGTCGTTAGGCCAGAAATGGTCCTTCCGCCCCGAGTAATCGGGGACTTACATGTTCACCTTGCGAGACACGGTTTCGTCGCTGGCGCCGGCCCGGGCCGACGATCTGGGCAAGACGCTGTACGAGCGGTTCCGCGAGGAGCCCGACACCCTGATCGTCCCCGTGCTGGACGCCGACGACCGCCCGATCGGCCTGGTCGAGCGCAACGCCTTCTTCCTGCGCATGGCCGCCGAATACGGCCGCGCCCTCTACGCCCTGCGGCCGATCTCGGTGCTGATGGACAACGATCCGCTGGTGGTCGAGGCCGATGTCGAGCTGGCGGCCTTCACCAGCGACAGCCTGTCGTATCGCGCCTCGGACCTGCTGCGCGGCTTCATCGTCACCGACAAGGGCCGCTATCTCGGCGTGGGCACGGTGCTGGGCCTGTTGCAGGCGGCCAACGAGACCAATCGCCGGGGCGTCGAGGCCCTGGCTTCGGCGAAGGCCGACGAGGAACGCGCCCGCACCTTCATGACCGCAGTGGTCGAGGCCATCCCGTCGATGGTGTTCGTCAAGCGCGCCGACGACCACGCCTACGTGCTGCTGAACCGAGCCGGCGAGAAGATCCTGGGCCACAGCCGCGCCGACATGATCGGCCGCACCGACGCCGATTTCTACCCGCCCGAGCAGGCCGCCATCTATCGCCAGCGTGACGCAGAGGTCGCCGCCTCGGGCGAGGTGCGGGTGATCGAGGAGGACCTGGTGCCGCGTAAGGACGGCTCCACGGCCCTGCTGCGCACCAAGAAGATCGCGATCCCCGGTCCTGACGGCGCGGCCGAATATATCCTGGCCGTCTCGGAGGACATCGCCGAGCGCAAGCGGGCCGAGGCCCAGATCGCCCGCCTGGCGCACTACGATCCGCTCACGGACCTACCCAACCGCCTGCTGTTCCAGAAGGACCTGTCGGCGGCGCTCAGCCGCGCCGCGCGGCGCGAAGACCTGGTGGCGGTGCATTGCATCGACCTGGACCGCTTCAAGACCGTCAACGACACGCTCGGCCACCCGATCGGCGACGCCCTGCTCAAGACCGCCGCCGAGCGCCTGCGGGCCTGCGTGCGCGAGGGCGACACCGTCGCGCGCCTGGGCGGCGACGAGTTCGCGGTGGTCCAGTGCGGCCTGACCGACCTCGGCGGCGCCACCCGCCTTGCGGGGCGCATCGTCGAGGCCTTGGCGCAGACCTTCGAGCTGCAAGGCCACCAGGTGATGATCGGCGGCAGCGTCGGGGTGGCGGTGTCGCCCAACGACGGCGCCGACAGCGACGAGCTGCTGAAGAAGGCCGACATGGCCCTCTACCGCGCCAAGGCCGACGGCAAGGGCGCCTTCCACTTCTTCGAGCGGGCCATGGACGAGGCCCTGCAGGCCCGCCGGGCCCTGGAGCTGGACCTGCGCCTGGCCCTGGCCGAGGGGCAGTTCGAGCTGCACTACCAGCCGCTGTTCAACCTCAACGCCGACAAGGTGATGGGCTGCGAGGCCCTGCTGCGCTGGCGTCACCCCGTCCGGGGCATGGTCTCGCCGGCCGACTTCATCCCGCTGGCCGAGGAGATCGGCCTGATCAATCCGCTGGGCGAATGGGTGCTGCGCGAGGCCTGCCGCGAGGCGGCCGGCTGGCCCGAGCACGTGCGCCTGGCGGTGAACCTGTCGCCCGCTCAGTTCCGCGATAAGCACCTGGTGACCACCGTGGTCTCGGCCCTGGCGGCCTCGGGCCTGGCCGCCCAGCGGCTGGAGCTGGAGATCACCGAGTCGGTCCTGCTGCAGGACACCGCCGGCAACATGTCGATCCTGCACGACCTGAAGGCCCTGGGCGTGCGCATCTCGATGGACGACTTCGGCACCGGCTATTCCTCGCTGAGCTACCTGCGCAGCTTCCCGTTCGACAAGATCAAGATCGACCAGACCTTCGTGCGCGACATCCTCGACGACGCCGACGCCCTGGCGATCATCAAGGCCGTACTGGACCTGGGCGCCAGCCTGGGCATCACGACCACGGCCGAGGGCGTGGAGTCCGAGGAACAGCTGGCCGAACTGCGCCGCCAGGGCTGCGGCGAGATTCAGGGCTACTTCATCAGCCGCCCCAAGCCCGCGGCCGAGATCGCGGCGATGCTGGGGGTCACCGTTCCCGCTCTCGACCGCGCGCCCGTGGTCACCTTCTCCCATGGGGAGAAGGAGGGGCCCGCGACGAAGTCGTGGGAGGATGAGGGGGTACTGAGTACGACGGAGAGCCGGCAGGGCGAGAAGACGGGAACTGCGTAACCCCTCTCCCTCCCACGACTTCGTCGCGGGGCCCTCCCTCTCCCTCTGGGAGAGGGTTTCAAAGATATCCCCCGCCTTCGCGCTCGCGCCCTCTAGCCACCCGCCGCGATCTTCGCCACACACCGGCCCATGCGCATGGTCGGCTATCTCAGAGTTCCGCCCGTCAGGGGCGTGGTGATCGACGGACCGCAGTCGCAGCGGCTGTTCGAGGCCGGCTGCGACCAGCTGTTCCATGACCGCTGCTACGGCTTGGCCGTGCACAAGCCGGGCCTGGACCAGGCCCTGGCGGCGCTGAAGTCCGGCGACGTGCTGGCGGTCATCAACCTGCACGCTTTCGCCGCCCATCTGGTCGACCTGCTGGAAGTCCTGGCCCGGTTCGAGGCGGCCGGCGTCCACCTGCTGACCCTGGCCGAAGGGATCGACACCCGCCAGCCCGGCGGCTTCTTCACCGCCTGCGCCCAGCTCGCCGCCTTCCACGACCAGCGCCGCGCGGTGCGGACGATGGAGGAGAAGATCGTGCGCGAAGGGCCGCGGCGGGCGGAGCCGGCCGAGGCGTCGGAAGAGTCCTAAGCCACCGCCCTCAGCGCCTCGCCCAGCTCTTCGACCATCTCCGGCGTCGTGGCCCACGAGCACATGAAGCGCGCCGTGCCGTCCAGGAAGCGGTAGACGAACCAGCCCTTGTCGCGCAAGCGTTCCAGCGCCTGGTCGTCCATGTCGACGAACAGGCCGTTGGCCTCGACCGGGTGACGCAGGGGGAAAGGCATCAGAGCGGCCAGCTTCTTGGCCATGGCGTTGGCGTGGGCGGCGCGGGCGGCCCAGGCGCCCCCATCGCCGTTCTCGCCCAGCAGGCCCAGCCACGGGGCGGCCAGGAAGCGGCCCTTGGAGACCAGTTGGCCGGCGTGCTTTAGGCGGGCGTCCAGGCGCTTAGCCAAAGCCTTGTTCAGGAACACCACGGCCTCGGTCGGGGTCGAGCCGGCTTTCGTGCCACCGATCACCAGGATGTCGACGCCGATCTTGGGGACGGCGCGGAGGTCGAAGCCCGCCGCCACGGCGTTGGCCAGGCGGGCACCGTCCAGGTGCACGCCGTAGCCCTTGGCCTTCACCGGCGCGATCAGGGCCGCCAGGTCGTCGGCAGAGTAGACCGTGCCATACTCGGTGGCGTTGGTCAGGGACAGGGCGGCGGCCGGCTGGCGGTACGACACGTCAGGCTCGGCCAGGGCCAGCTCCAGCCCCGGCAGGGCGATCTTGCCCGAGGCGCCGGGCAGGCCGATCAGGCCCACGCCCTGGCCGAAGAAGCCCGGCGCGCCGGTCTCGTCGGTGCAGATGTGGGCGTGCTCGTGGGCCAGCACCGCCTCGTGCGGATGGGCCAGGCACGTCAGGGCGAAGGCGTTGGCCGCCGTGCCCGAGGCGGTGAACCGCACCTCGGCGTCGGCGTCCAGCAGGGCGCGGATGCGGTCGGCGGCGGCCGCGCTGACATGGTCGGTCCCGTAGCCGGACGCCGTGCCCGCATTGGCGGCGACGATCGCCTCGATGACCTCCGGCATGGCGCCGGCGACGTTGTCCGAAGCGAAGTCGTAGCGGGCCATCAAGTCCTCAGGGCGCGGGGGGCGGGAAGGGCGGGTTCTCGGGGAAGGCCGGGCGGCCAGGCTCGATCGGATGCCACGGCGGGGCCTCGCTCGTCCAGAGATGGATCTGCGGCTCCAGGATCGACGGATCGTCCAGCCCGCCCGCCTTGACCGGATAGAAGGGGAACGCCCCCTCCGACCACAGCGGCGTGCCGCACTCGCCGCAGAACACCCGGGTGATGTCGCCGCCGCTGCCGCCCGGACGCGTGTAGCGCTTGGGCTGGCCCTTGGTGACCTTGAACGCGGGCGTCGGGGCCAGGGCCACATAGTTGGGGCCGCCGCCGGTCATGTATTGGCAGGATCGGCAATGACAGACGCCCGCCCCCGCGAAGTCGCCGGTGATCTCGTATCGGATCGCGCCGCACAGGCAGCCGCCTTCGATGGCCATGATGGTTCCCTCCCTGGGATGGTTGGGAGGAGAGTGCACGAAGACGGCGGGCGGCTCTATCCCTCGACGCCCCAAACGGTTGTCATCCCGGAAGCCTCGCAGAGGCTGTCCGGGACCCAGGGGACTGGGCTGATGCTTTGCGGTTCACCTGGGTCCCGGATAAGCGCTGTGCGCTTTCCGGGATGACAACCGTTTTGGGGCGTTCGAGAGGGCTGTGCCTCAGTCGAACACGATCACCGATCGCGCCAGCTCGCCGCGCTTCAGCTCGTCGAAGGCCGAGTTGACGTCCTCCAGCTTGATCCGGCGCGAGATCAGTTCGTCCAGCTTCAGCTTGCCGGCCATGTAGGCGTCGACCAGGCGCGGCATGTCGACCGGGAAGCGGTTGGAGCCCATGTAGCTGCCCTGGATTCGGCGCTCGCCCAGGAAGTCGACGCCGTGCAGCTCGATCTTGGTGCCGACCGGGATCATGCCGATCACGTTGGCCGTGCCGCCCCGGCGCAGCATTTTGAACGCGGCTTCCGCGGTGGCCTTCAGGCCGATGGCTTCGAAGCTGTGCTGCACGCCGCCACCGGTCAGTTCGACCACGGCCTTGGCCACGTCGTCGATGGCCGAGGCGTCGATCACGTCGGTGGCCCCGAAGGTCTTGGCCAGCTCCAGCTTGGACGGTACGCGGTCGACGGCGATGATCCGGCTCGCGCCGGCGATGGCCGCGCCGTTGATGGTGGCCAAGCCCACGCCGCCGCAGCCGATTACAGCCACGGTCTCGCCCGGACGGACGTTGGAGGTGTGGACCACCGAGCCGACCCCGGTCATCACCGAGCAGCCGATCAGGGCGGCGCGGTCGAACGGCATGTCCTTGCGGATGGCGACGCAGGCGTGCTCGTGCACCAGCATCAGTTCTGCGAACGACGACAGGTTCAGGAACTGGGCCATCTTGGTGTCGCCGGAACCCGATAGGTCCTCACGGAACAGTCGGGGTTCCTCGCCCTTGCCGCGCTTGGTCTCGGGGCTGATGCAGAGGTTCATATGCCCGGTCAGGCAGACCTCGCAGTGGCCGCAATAGGGGTTGAGGCAGGTGATGACATGGTCGCCCACCTTGACCGTGCGCACCTCGGACCCGACCGCCTCGACGATCCCGGCGCTCTCGTGACCCAGCACGGCGGGCAGGGGGTGGGAATAGGAGCCCTCGACGAAGTGCAGGTCAGAATGGCAGACCCCGGCGGCCTTGGTGCGGATCAGCACCTCGCGCGGACCGGGCTTCCCGATCGAGACCTCCTCGATCAGCAGCGGCTTGCCCACTTCGCGCAGAACGGCGGCCTTCATCGGCAGTCTCCCTGGTTGTCGCGGGAGACCCTAGCGGGAGGGCGGGGTTCGAAGGAAGGGGTTATTCGAACAAATGTTTAGAGGGCCGCGCTTCAGCCTTCTGCTGTCTCTATGGAGAAGGGTTGTCGAAATGCTCAAGCTCGCGCCATAGTAGGTGAGGGGGAGAGCATCATGAAGCTTGGAATTCGCAAACCAAGTCTCCGCAAGAGCATTGCGGCCCGCACCTCGCTCAAACGGGTCGTCCGCCATAGCATCGGCCTGAAAGCGCCGAGAGGATATGGCTGGCCCACGAACCCGAAGAAGGCCGCCTACAACCGGGTCTATAATCGCACCTCCTTCGGCCTTATCAAGCTATTGAAATTGCTGTTCAAATAATCCGCAAACCGAGCGCCGCCATTCACAGGGGGATGTAATGGAGTTCTGGCTTTGGGTGTTCGTCGTAGTCAGCGCGGTCGTCGGCCTGACCATCTGGCGCAGGCATGCGCGCTGGAATGCTTTGATGGCCAAATACGGCGCCCCAGAAGTT
This sequence comes from Caulobacter sp., assembly GCA_017744495.1. Taxonomy (GTDB): domain Bacteria; phylum Pseudomonadota; class Alphaproteobacteria; order Caulobacterales; family Caulobacteraceae; genus Caulobacter. The sequence goes on from JAGIBE010000188.1 coordinate 26,447, forward strand.
GTGAGAGCAATCCTGCGCCACGATGTCTGGCAAGGCATGACGCAGGAGCAGCTTATCGACTCTCGGGGAAGGCCGGCGGCTGTTGACGAGCGCGTCTACAAAACCAAGACCACGCGCGTCTTCAAATATGATCAGGACGGGCGCAAACGCTTCGCGACCCGCATCACGGTCGAGAACGGCGCTGTGGTAGGGTGGAACCAGCGATAGGGCGACCTAAGCCGCCAGCTGGGCCTTGCGCTCGGGCAGTACGGCTTCCACGGCCAGCAGCACGATCATGGCCGCCTCGGTGGTGATCACGGCCGAGACCAGGGTTGAGGCGACGTCCTCGCCCAGCGGCGGGGGCGGGCTGATGGCGTCGGCGGGGACGATGAAGCTGTCGCAGACCGCGTCGACCAACAGGCCGGCGACGTCGTCGTGGTGCTCGACCACGATGATCACCTGACGGGCGCTGTCGGCGGCCACGCCCTTGCCCAGGCGTTCCGACAGGTCGATGACCGGCATCACCTGGCCGCGCAGGTTGATCACGCCGCGCACATAGGGCGGAGCATCGGGCAGCGGGGTGGCGGGGGTCACGCCGCGGATTTCGCGGACCGCGCCCACGGGCACGCAATAGGTCTGGGTCCCGACCTCGAACGACAGGATCTGCAGTTCCTGGCCGGCCGTGTAAGCCACGTTCCTGGACATCGGCGGGTCGCCTTCAAGCTTGTCGTCGCCCGTTCTGGGCGCCGTCTTGGTCCCACCTTCTCGGGGAAAGGTGAATAAATCCGCCTCTAATTCAACGATTTGAGTCTGCGGCCAAGACGAAGGGCCTCGGCGAAACTGACGGCCCTGTTCAGCCTGCGTTCAGCCGCCGAGGTGGAGGATGGGTCCCAAGATGGAGAGGCTCGTCGGAAGGCCCCTCCCGGTAAGGACAAAGCGTCATGAACCGCAAACTGAAGACCATCATCGGCCAGGCGACCGCTGGGATCGCCGCCCTGGCCGTGGTCGCCGGCGCCAGCGCCGCCTCGGCCGATTCGTATCACCGCGGCTACTACGGCCACGGGCGCCACCACGACAACGACGCGGGCGTGGCCATCGCCGCCGGCGTGGTCGGCCTGGCGCTGGGCGCGGCGATCGCCGGCAACGGCAACAACCACTACCGCAGCGGTTACAGCTACGGTTACGCCCCTCCGCCGCCGCCCCCGCCGCGCTACTACGGCTACGGCTACGCCCCGCGTCCGTACGGCTACGGCTATGGCCGCGACTGCTGGACCACACGCGAATACGACCCGTACCGCGACGCGGTCTACGAGCGGACGGTGTGCCGCTAAGCGGTCGGCTTAGAAACGAAGACGCCCCGGGTTCGCACCCGGGGCGTTGCTGTTTTGGCCTGTTGGTTTGGCCTAGGCCGAAGCCGCCCGCAGGCGTTCCAGGTACTGCGGGTGCAGTTCCTGGTTGGCCGCCAGGATCGAGGCGCCTTGGACCGGGTCGCCGTGCTCTTCGATCGTGGTGACCTTGCCGCCGCTCTCGGTGACCATCAGTACGCCGGCCGCCACGTCCCACGGCTTGAGGTTCCGCTCCCAGAAGCCGTCGAAGCGGCCGGCGGCCACCCAGGCCAGGTCCAGCGAGGCCGCGCCGAAACGCCGCACGCCCGAAACCTTCTGGCTGATCTGGTGCAGCTCTTTGAGGAACTGGGCGTGGCCCGGCTTGCCCAGGAACGGGATGCCGGTGGCGATCAGGCTTTCGTCCAGGTGGCGGCGGGCGGCCACGCGCAGACGCTTCTCGGCGCCCAGGAACGCGCCCTTGCCCTTCTCGACCCAGAACAGGTCGTTGGTGATGGGGTTGTAGGTGACGCCGGCGACGATCTCGCCCTCACGCTGCAGGGCGATGTTGACCGCGAAGTGCGGGATGCCGTGCAGGAAGTTGGTGGTGCCGTCCAGCGGGTCGACGATCCAGGTATGGGTCTTGTCGGTGCCCTCGACCAGGCCGCGTTCTTCACCCAGGAAGCCGTAGCCGGGGCGGGCCTTTTCCAGGATCTCGAAGATCACCTGCTCGGCCTTCTGGTCGGCGGCGGTGACGAAGTCGGCCGGGCCCTTCTTGGACACCTGCAGCTCGGTGACTTCGCCGAAGTCACGGGCCAGGCCGCGAGCCGCCTTGCGGGCGGCGTCGATCATCACGTTCAGGAGGGCGGAAGCCAGTGGCCAATCTGGATGTCCTTCAAAGGTCCCCCTACGCAGCGTCGCGGAGAGGCGCGACGGCGGGGGATATGCATGCGGCGGTAAGAAAGATCGGGCGCGATACCTAGTCGCCTGGGCCGTCGAAAGCAAGGCGAGGGGATTTTTCGCATCCCGTGTCACATCCGCGAGCCCTGTCTCGTCCTCCTCCTGAACAACGGAGGGCATGCGCGATGCGATGGGCGAAATGGCTCCTGCCGGCGATCCTGGCGATCAACGGCGCGGTGATGATGATGGTGCCGGCCTGGTGGTATCCGCGCGTGCCGGGGGTAATCGAGACCGGGGCGTTCAACGACCACTTCGTGCGCGACATCGGCGCGGCGTTCCTGGCCTGCGCCCTCGCCATGGGCTGGGCGCTGAAGGACCCGGCGCGCGGCCTGGGCGTGGCGGTCTCCTCGGCCGCCTTCCTCTGCCTGCACGCGGTGATCCACCTGGTCACGCCCTTCTGCGGGACGAGCCTGCCGTGGCCGCTGCTGGCCCGCGATTTCCCGGGCGTGTTCCTGCCGGCGATCCTCAGCCTGTTCATCGTGCGGTCTTGCCGGCGCCGCGCCATCGGATTGGAGGCCTGAACATGCTGACCTGGCTGATGCTGAGCGCGGTGCGCCGCCTGGAGCGCCGCTACGACTACGACGCCAGCTACATCCGCGCCCTGGCGGCGGCCAGCCCGAAGGCGCTGATGGCCTTCTCCGGGGTCGGGCGGCTGCAGGGGTTCCGCGAGGGCGCGCCGCCCGAGGCGATCGCGGCGGCGGCGCTGGCCGGCACGCTGAACGAGGACTGCGGCCCCTGCACCCAGATCGTCGTCCGCCAGGCCGAGGAGCGCGGCATCTCGCCCGAGATCCTGGCCGCCATCCTGTCCGGCGACGGCGAGGCCATGGGACCGGACGCGGGCCTGGCCTTCGGCTTCGCCCGCGCCAGCCTGGCCCGCGACCTGGAGAGCAGCGAGGATCTGCGTGACGAGGTCGTGGCGCGATGGGGCCAGAAGGGCCTGGCGGCCATCGCCCTGGCCTTGGCGACCGCCCGGGTCTATCCCACGGTCAAGTACGCGCTAGGTTACGGCAAGGCCTGCTCCAAGGTCACGGTCGGCGGGCGCGCTATGGCGGTGCGGGCATGAGCCAGGACTCGATCTTCGAAGAGCGGCGGGGGGCGATGACGGGCCTGGCCTACCGCATGCTGGGCTCGCGGGCCGACGCCGAGGACGTGGTGCAGGACGCCTGGATCCGCTGGCGGGGCGTGGAGCCCGGCGAGGTGTCCAACCCGGCTGGCTTCCTCAACAAGGTCGTCACGCGCCTGTGCCTGGACCGGCTGAAGTCCGCTCGCGCCCGGCGCGAGGTCTATGTCGGCGAGTGGCTGCCCGAGCCGGTGGTCGATGACGACAATGAGCGATTGGGTGAAGACCTGTCGGTGGCCTTCCTGCTGGCCCTGGAGCGCCTGACCCCGCTGGAGCGCGCCGCCTTCCTGCTGCACGACGTGTTCGACGCACCGTTCGCCGACGTCGCCAAGACCCTGGGACGGACCGAGGCGGCCTGCCGCCAGTTGGCCGCTCGGGCCCGCGAGCACGTCAAGGCCGGCAAGCCGCGCTATCGCCCCAGCGCCGAGGAGGAACAGCGCCTGACCGGCGCCTTTCTGACCGCCACCCTGACCGGCGACGAGAGCCTGTTGCGCGGCATCCTGGCCAAGGACGTGGTCATGCACTCCGACGGCGGCGGCATCGCCAAGGCGACGCTCAATCCGGTGTTCGGCCTGGAGAAGGCCATCCGCCTGGTGCTGGGCCTGAAGAAGAAGTTCCCGGCCCCAGAGGGTGCGACCGCCCGCCTGGCCCGCATCAACGGCGCGCCGGGCCTGGTGCTCAGCCACGACGGCGTGGTGTTCCAGACCATGGCCCTGGACATCGTCGACGGCCGCATCGCCGCCGTCTACACGATGCGCAACCCGGAGAAGCTGGCGCGGCTGAATTCCTAGGGCAGGCTGACCTTCGGCAGGGTGTCCTTGGTCTCGCAGGCCACGCGGCCCGCGCCGCCGGCGGCGCCCTTGATGTCCTCGACCTTCTCGCCCTTGCGCCAGCCCTTGGGCAGGCCCTGGTCGCCGGTGAAGTCCATGCCCAGATCGATCCACTTGTCGGCCGCGCAGTCCAGGGCGAACAGCAGGATCGGACCCTTGCCGGCCGGCCAGGCCTTGTAGGGACCGGTGGGCCTGCCCTCGGCGATGCGCAGCAGCACAAGGCCGGACGACTCGTCCACCCGCATGAAGTCCGCGTCGTAGAAGGTTTTCGCCTCGCCGGGCGCGGGCTTCCAGTTTTCCGCCAGAGCGGCCGTGGCCAGGCCCAGGACGGTTACGCCAAGCAAACACAGACCAAGCCGCCGCATGGGCGTCCTCCCCGTATTTTATCGTTGGGAGGAGGCTACGCCCGTCAAGCTTGACCGGCAAGTTCCGCGAACGGTGTTACGCGGTGCGCGCGGCGACGCCCTGGGCGATGGCGGCGTTGAGCGCGGCGACCCCGGCGGCGGGGCCGCTGGGATGCTTCCAGACCCCGGCCGAAACGGCAAGGAAGTCGGCGCCCGCCTGGGCCAGCCCGGCGGCGTTGTCGGCGGTGATGCCGCCGATGGCCACCGACGGCGCCTCCATCGTCTCCTGCCAGATCGTCAGGATCTCGGGATCGGCGGTGGTCGGGGCGTCCTTGGTGGTGGTCGGGAAGAAGGCCCCGAAGGCCACGTAGTCGGCTCCGGCCTCGGCGGCCTCCATGGCCAGGTGCCGGCTGTCATGGCAGGTGACGCCGATCATCGCGCCCGGCCCCATGATCTTGCGGGCCTCCTTGTAAGGCGTATCGCTCTGGCCGACATGGACGCCGTCGCAGCCCAGGCGCGCGGCCAGGTCCGGGCGGTCGTTGAGGATCACGGCCACGTCGCGCGAGCGGGCGATGGGAGACAGGACCTGGACCGCGGCGGCGATCACGTCGTCCGGGACGTCCTTCAGCCGGATCTGCAGCGCGGCCACGTCGCCGGCGTCGAGCGCGGAGGCCAGGTCGCGGCCGAAGGCGGCCAGGTCGTCGAGGACGGGCGGGGTGATCAGATAGAGGCGGCAGTCGGTCATGGGCGGGAAGTACGCCGATTTGGGCGTCAGCGCAGCCCCTTCCGGCCTTTCGGACAGCTCCCCGAGGCGGGGAGGATTTGTCGCACTGCGAGTCAGTTGCAAAAGCCGAACGCCTCGGCTAAATGAGAATGACAATCATTCGGCGGGGCCTGTCTCCCTTGTACGTCTGCAACTGTAACGGCATCCGCGAGCGCGAAGTCCGCGCCGCCATCGAGGCGGGCGCCACGCGTCCGGCCGAGGTGTTCCGCCACAAGGGCTGCCAGGCCCAGTGCGCCAAGTGCGTCTGCGAAATGCGCCAGATGATCCAGGACAGCCGCGAGGCCCTGGCCTTCGCCGCCGAATAATCGGCCGAAAACCGCACAATCTCCGCGAGCGCGAAGCAGTCTCACGCTTTTCCATGAGGCTGAGAAACACTTGCAGACATAGCGGTTGAAGCCTCCGCCGGCCTGCATCAGGGTCCGTCGGAAATTTCGAATCTGAGGAGGCCGCCATGCAAGGCGATCCCGGCATCATCCGGCTCTTGAACGCGGTGCTCACCAACGAACTGACGGCGGTGAACCAGTACTTCCTGCATGCGCGGATGTACGACAACTGGGGCTTCAAGCGCCTGGGCAAGATCACCTACGACGAGTCGATCGGCGAGATGAAACACGCCGACAAGCTGATCAACCGCATCCTGTTCCTGGAAGGCCTGCCCAATCTGCAGGATCTGCACAAGCTGAAGATCGGCGAGACCGTGCCCGAATGCCTGGCCAGCGACCTTCAGGTCGAGCTGGGCGGCCGTGAGACCCTGATCCCCGGCATCATCCAGTGCGAACAGGCCCGCGACTATGTCAGCCGCGAGCTGCTGCGCGAGATCCTCAGCGACACCGAGGAGCACATCGACTTCCTTGAGATGCAGCTGGGCCTGGTCAAGTCGCTGGGCGAGCAGAACTACCTGCAGAGCGCCGTGGGCGAACTGCCGGCTTAGGTTACATTTATATCCGTCATCCCGGGCACAAGGCCCGGGATGACGGCAGTTTGGTTGATGGGCTGGGTCCCGCTCAGAAATCCCGCACCATGAACACCCGAGCGTCCTCGTCCAACCCGCGCGCCAGGTGCTCTTTCCGGATCTCCAGCATTCCCGGCGTCAGCACCACGACCTCCACGAACCCCAGCCGCCGGAGTACGGCGCGTTCCAGGGGACCTCGCGGAAGGTCGACAGGAACAATCCTCTCAGTCCGACCGCCCGCGCCCGCTTGGCCACAGCGTCCAGCAGCGCCGCGCCGACCCGCCGTCCGGCGAAGGCCGGCAGCACGTCCAGCTGCTCGACATAGGTCCGGTCCTCGACCCGCCGGGACATCACGAAGCCCACCACCGCCCCGTCCTCGACGGCCACGACCAGGCCGCCGTCGAGGAGGCGCGCCGCCAGCACCGCCGCCGGGCTGGGCTCGTCGGCGGCCAGGGCATCCATCAGCCCGACGAACCGCTGGGCCGAGGCGCGTTCGAGGGCGCGGATCGTCTCGATCTCGTCGGGCCGGGCGGTGCGGAAGTCGACCATGGAGGCTCACAAACCGTTGTCCCGCCCTGGAACCAAGGTGCAGCTCGACGGGTTAGATGCATGTTTAGCGAGGAGTTCCCCCATGCACATCCCGAACGGCCGATCCCAAGGGAGGCGGACTCACGCCGGTCGCGAGTCGTTCGAGATGGACGCCAAGGCCGACACCGCTGTTTCGGCCGGTACTCAACTGGTCCTGGGGCTGGCCTTGGCCGGCGGCGCGATCCTGGCCTCGACCCTGCTGGGCCGCCGTCATGAACGGATGATCGACGATGAGGAATACGCGGTCGGCTACGCCGAGATGCACGAGCCGGTCGCCCATCAGCCCAAGGCCCTGACCAGCCTGATCCTGCCGCCGCTGTTCATCGCCATGACCCTTTCGGGGCTGCGCATCTGGAACGCGCCTTCCAGCCCCACACGCACCCGGGCTCTCACCCTCTGGAGCCTGGTCCAGGGCTTCAACGCCCTCTGGCTGGCCCTCGGCGCCAAGCGCGTCGGGGGGCAGCTTGGCGCGGCGACCGCGTCCCTGGCCGCCTCGGGCGCCTACGCCTTGCAGGCCCGCAAGCTGGTGGCGCCGGCCTCGGGCTTCAGCAGCCCGTATCTTGGCTGGCTGGGTTTCGCCAACGCCCTGACCGAGGAGCTGTGGAAGCGCCCGCGTCGGGTCACCGTCCACTAAGTAACATCGTTCAGCGGCCGTTCAGGCGGCCAAGCTCTAGCTGCTCCCCGCAAGCCATGCTTCGGGGAGCTTTCACATGCGTCGTCTTCAAATCCTGGGCTTGGCCGTCGCGGTCGGGACCTTGGCCGGCTGCGCCTCCATGAGCCAGGAAGCCTGCCTACGCGGCGACTGGGTGGGCGTGGGCTACGGCGACGGCGAGGCCGGGCGTCCGCAGAGCCGGCTGGACGACCACGCCAAGGCCTGCGCCAAGGCCGGTGTGGTCCCTGACGCCGGCGCCTACTTCCAGGCCCGCGAGCAGGGGCTGAAGATGTATTGCACCCAGGACCGAGGCTTCGGCGAGGGGCGCAACGGGAACAGCTATCAAGGCGTCTGCCCGCCAGGGGGCGAGGGCGCCTTCCTGGTCGGCTATGCCGACGGCCGGCTGGTCCATGACGCGGTCGAGCGGCTGAGCCGGGCGGAATCGGACCGCGACAGCGCCGACCACCGGGCAGAGAAACGCGACCGCGAGGCCCGGGGCGTCGAGGACGAGCTGCGCAATCCCAAGCTGACCGAGGAGCAGACGCGGGAGCTGCGCGACCGCCTCAACCGCCTGCGGTCCGAGCGCCGCGACGCCATCGAGGAAGGCCGCCGCGCCGACTGGGCCGCCCGCGAAGCCGAGCGCGAGGTCAGCGAACTGGAGCACCGGTTCGGGCCGCGTTACGGGACTTGGTGACCCCTCTCCCTACGGGAGAGGGTTATTTCACGCCGAACACCCGATCCAGGCTCCACTTTCCGCCGCCCTTGGCGATCAGGAACAGCAGGATCGCCGCCCAGGACAGATGGGTGCTCCAGGCGTCCGGATAGACGAACACCTCGATCACCAGGGTCATGCCCAGGAAGGCCAGCGCGGAGAGCCGCGTGAACAGGCCCAGCACCAGCAGGATCGAGAACAAGTGCTCGCTGTAGGCTGTCTC
>JAGIBE010000188.1:34922-39839 GCA_017744495.1 Caulobacter sp.
GTCGCCAGGTGAGCGGCCAGGTTCGGCGGGATCAGCGGCAGGGCGTAGTCGTCGGCGAACAGCGAATAGGTGCTGTCGGTGATGTGCAGCCACCCGTCGACCTTGGTGCGTCCCGACAGGAAGAACACCGACGCCACGCCCAGGCGCGCGACCAGGGTCAGGACGTCGTCGGGCAGGACGCGATGGGCCAGGGCGGCCAGCGTGTCGAACGGGCGGCTCCAGGGGCGTGGCGCGGCGGGGACGAGAATCTGGTCGGTCACGCGGAGTCTCCAAGGTCGAGGCCGCTGAAGACGCCGTCGGCGATCAGGGCGGCGAAGAGGGTTGCGAGGTCGGTCGTGGGATCGGCTTCGGCGGCGGTGATGATCGCCTCGCCCAGGCTCGCGCCGTCGTGGGCGGCGGCCAGGAACGCGTGGCCGGCGCGGTCGAGGACGCGGGCTGTCACGGCGTCGTGCGGACGAACGATCAGCACGCCTTGCGGCTCGGGCGAGAGCTCCAGGTCGTCGGCGTCGGGCTCGCGCGCGGCCAGCCACAGGCTGGGCGTCCCGTCGTCGAACCAGGCGAAGGCGAGGCTGGGATGCAGGCGCGGCCGAGCGGCGGCGAGAGCCTCCGGCGCCAGGGCGAAGGCCTCGGCGGCGAGGGGTTCGGCCTCGGGCGCGAACAGGGCGGTGGTCCAGCGCCAGTCCATCCAGGCGACGGCGGGCAGGTAGGGCAGCTCGCCCGCCGGCGGGAAGGCCTCGAGCCAGGCGGGGAAGGCCTCGCCATAGGCCAGCAGGGCGGCGCTGGACGGCGGGCTGTCCCGCGCGAACAGGGCGGCCGCGGCCGTGAACCATTCGTCGCCGACCAGGCGGGCCACGGTCGGGAGGTTGGCGGCCAGGGCGTCGACGCAGCCCTTGGCGATGGTGTTGCGATAGACCGCCAGGCCGGGGAGTTCGGCGGCGCTGTCGGGCAGCCAACCGGCGATCGGCGCGGTCGTGCGCTCGGCGAGGGCGGCGGCGAAGGCGTCCTGGAAGCGGGCGAGCTCAGGCATGGGCCGGCTCCCGGACGAGCAGGCCGTGCGCCCGGTCGCGCTCGGCCATCAGGACGCCGAAGGCCGGGATGTCGTCGTCGCGCTCGATCAGGGTGGGGCGCGGGCCGATCCGGTCGATCAGGCGGCGGTAGAGTGTCCAGACCGGCTCGGCCACCGGCGCGGCGTGGGTGTCGATCAGCAGGGCCGAGCCGCCTTCATCGGCGCCGTGGCCGGCCAGATGGATCTCGCCGATCGCGTCTGCGGGCAGGGCGTCGAGATAGGCCTCGGCGGCGTAGCCCAGATTGCTGGCGCTGACGAAGACGTTGTTGACGTCGACCAGCAGGCCGCAGCCGGTGCGGCGGGTCAGCTCGGTCAGGAAGTCGGTCTCGTCCAGCTCATGACCGGTCAGGGGCAGGTACAGGGAGGGGTTCTCGACCAGGATCGTCCGTCCCAGGACGTCCTGGGTGCGACTGATGTTGCCGGCGATGCGATCGAGGGCCGCCCGGGTGCGCGGGAAAGGCAGGAGGTCGGGCTGGTGCACGCCCCGCCAGGCGCTCCAGGCCAGGTGCTCGGAGACCACGAACGGCTCGAACCGGTCGGCCAGGGCCTTCAGGGCGGCGAGGTGGGCGGGGTCGGGATCGGCGTCGGCGGCCAGGGACAGGCCCACCCCGTGCAGCGACAGCGGCCGCTTCTCGCGGATCGCCTCCAGCCGGCGCAGGCGCGGTCCGCCGGCGGCCATGTAGTTCTCGGGATGGACCTCGAACCACAGCCCCTCGGCATCGGCCGCGAGCGCGTCGTCGTAGTGCTGCGGTTTCAGGCCGAGGCCGGCGGTGGGGGACATTTTTCCGAACTCTCCCTTCCCCCTTGATGGGGGAAGGGCTGGGGATGGGGGTGAAAGCGGTTCAGGAGGGGGCGCGGCTGGCGCTGTCACCCTCACCCCTGCCCCTCCCCCATCAAGGGGGAGGGAGGTGCTCAATTAAGCCTTCGGCGGGGTCAGCGAGCCCGTGCCGTTCGGGGTCTTGATGGTCACGCACGTGCCCTTGGCGACCTTCTTCCAGGCGTCGGCCTGATAGTCGACCTTCGAGGTGCCCGCGCACGAGGTGCCGGCGCCGGCCTTGCAGTCGTTCTGGCCGGCCTTGGCCACGCCGTAGCACTTTTCCATTTCGGGCTTGGCCGGCTTCATGTCGTCGCGGGCCATGGCGGCGCCGGCGCTCAGGGCGAACACGGCGGCGAGGGCGAGGGCGGGAGTACGTTGCATGCTACGGGTCATGGGGGACGTTTCCTTCGGTTGGTCCGGCCGCGCCCGGCGCCGATCGTCGGCCCGTCCTGCGCGGTCATGGGGAGTTACGGACGGGTGCGACGAAAGGTTACACCGGTATCCGAACAAAAAATCGGCGCGTCGAAAATCGCTCGGCTTCGGCTTTCGTCCCCCGCTTTCCCCCTGGAGCGACGCGGTGTAACCATCGGCCGCTCTCGCGCGAACAAGGGGGAGGCGTGACGGATACCGAAGCCGCCCTGAAGGCGCTGATGCTGCTGGGCCTGGACGGCGACGCCCCGGCCTATCGGCTGTTGCTGTCGCAGCTGGGCGGCCGTCTGCGCGCCTATTTCGAACGCCGCATGCGCGACGCTCCCGGTGATGTGGAGGACCTGGTGCAAGAGACCCTGCTGGCGGTGCATACGCGGCGCGCGACCTATGATCGCGCCCAGCCGTTCACCCCGTGGGCCTTCGCGCTGGCGCGCTACAAGCTGATCGACCACTGGCGGCGGCGGAAGGTGCGGATGGCCGTGCCGATCGACGACTATGTCGAGGTCTTGGCGGCCTACGCGCCCGAGCCCGGCTCGGCCATGGACCTGGACCGGGCGCTGGAGACCCTGCCCGAGCGCCAGCGCAACCTGGTGCGCGACGTCAAGCTGCAGGGCTTGAGCTTGGCCGAGGCCGGCGACCGGGCCGGCGTTTCCGAGGGCGCGGCCAAGGTCGCCCTGCACCGGGCGCTCAAGAGCCTCGGAGAAAGGATGCGCGGCCGTGCGGACGGATGACCTGATCGACCAGCTGGCCGCCGCGCCGCAGCCGATCCCGGCCGGGGCGGTGCAGCGCCGCTTCGTCGGCGTCGCCGTGGCCGGCGCCCTGGCGGCCCTGGTCATGGTGCTGGTTTGGCTGGGCGCGCGGCACGACCTGGCCCAGGCCATGGCCGGCCGGATGTTCTGGATGAAGGCGACCTATACCGGCCTGTTGGGCCTGGCGGGGTTCTGGGCGCTGGAGCGGCTGGCCCGGCCGGAGGGCGTTCCCCGCAAGGCGCTGCTGTTCGGGGCCCTGGTGCTGGCGCTGTTCGTCGGCCTGGGCTTCGGCCAATGGCTGGCGGCCGATTGGGAGCATCGCCGGTCGATGATGATGGGCGGCTCGTGGAAGGTCTGCTTCCGCTACATCCTCACCCTGGCCCTGCCGGGTCTCGCCGCGACCCTGCTGGTGCTGCGCCGCATGGCCCCGACCCGCCCCGTCCTGGCCGGTTTCGCGGCGGGCGCCTTCGCCGGCGGCGTGGCGGCCACGGTCTACGGCCTGCACTGCGGCGAGAGCACGATGGTGTTCGTGGGCACCTGGTACACCCTGGGCGTCCTGGGGACCGGGGCGCTGGGCGCTTTGGTCGGCAAGTGGATGCTGCGGTGGTGACCGTGATCCTTCTCCCCTTGCGGGAGAAGGTGTCGGCGTAGCCGACAGATGAGGAGTTCTGGGCGTCCGAAACGAAGAAGGGTCGCACGGCTTTCGCCAATGCGACCCTTCATCCGACCTGCTTTGCAGGCCACCTTCTCCCGCAAGGGGAGAAGGGAAGCTTCGGACCTTAGTCCTTCGCCCGTTCCTGGTACGAGCCGTCCTCGGTCAGGATGATCACCTTGGTGCCGGCCGAGATGTACGGCGGGACCATGGTGCGCACGCCGTTGCTGAGCATGGCGGGCTTGTACGACGACGAGGCGGTCTGGCCCTTCACCGACGGTTCGGTGTCGACGATCTCCAGCACCACGGTGCGCGGCAGTTCCAGGGCGATCGGCACGTCGTTGTGGGTCGACAGGGCGACGGTCATGCCTTCCTGCAGATAGGCGCCCAGGTCGCCGACCACTTCTTCCGTCGCCACGAGCTGGTCGTAGGTTTCCGGGTTCATGAAGTGATAGCCCTCGCCGTCCTGGTACAGGAAGGTGTGGTTGCGTTGGTCGACGAAGGCGCGCTCGACCTGCTCGGTCGTGCGGTAGCGTTCCGACACCTTCACGCCGTCCGAGATGCGGCGCATGTTCAGCTGGGTGACCGGCGTACCCTTGCCGGGGTGGATGTTTTCGGCGTTGAGGACCACGTAGAGCTTGCCGTCCATATCGACGACGGAACCCTTCCTCAGCGAGCTGGCGGCGACTTTAGTCACGAGTACGTCCTTGATCCCGCGGCGGCCGGGGCCGCGCGAATTGCGTTAGATATCGCCCTCCTATAGCGATCCTCGCCGAACACGCCACCCCCGTCCCTCGGACTTCCCGTGCAGACAGCCCAGCCTTCGCCCTGGTGGCGACCCGAAAGCCACGCCGACCGGCGGCCGTTCCTGCTGATCCGCAATCGGATCAAGGCCGCGTTCCGAGCCTGGTTCGAGGCCCGCGACTTCCTGGAGGTCGAGACCGCCGCCCTGCAGGTCTCGCCCGGCAACGAGGCGCACCTGCATGCCTTCGAGACGGCGGCGCTGACCCTGGCCGGAGAGTGCGCGCCGCTGTACCTGCACACCTCGCCGGAGTTTTCGTGCAAGAAGCTGTTGGCGGCCGGCGAGCGGCGGATCTTCGATTTCGGCAAGGTCTGGCGCAATCGCGAACGCGGCGCGCTGCACCATCCCGAGTTCACGATGCTGGAATGGTACCGGGTCGAGGAGCCATACCAGACCCTGATG
>JAGIBE010000189.1 GCA_017744495.1 Caulobacter sp.
ACTCAAATGCTTCGCCCAGCACGGCGGCGGCAATATGGCGCACGTCCACCCCGCATGGAGCCTTGCCGCAACTGGTCCGCTGACCGTCTCGATTGCGAGCCTGGAATTGACGACCCAGTCACCGGGTGGCTTCTGCCCGACAAAGAACTGACTGACACTCGCCGGAGGAGAGAATGCCATGCACCGCGTGACGAAACGCTTTATGCTGCTGCTTGCCCTGAGTGCGGCGCCGCTTGCGGCCCAGACCCAACAGCTCCCCATCCCGCGGATCGAGAGCCGGAGCGGCAACCACGCGATGATCGTCGATGGCAAGCCGTTCCTGATGCTGGGCGCGCAGGTCAACAACGCGGCCAACTACCCCGACATGCTCCCCGAAATCTGGCCGGCCATCAAGAAGCTGCACGCCAACACGGTCGAAGTTCCAGTCGGTTGGGAGCAGATCGAGCCGGTCGAAGGGCAGTTCGACTTCTCTTGGCTCGATACCCTGCTGCGGCAGGCGAGGGAGAACAACGTCCGGCTGGTACTGCTTTGGTTCGGGACCTGGAAGAATACGGCCCCGGCTTATGCACCAGCCTGGGTCAAGCTCGACCAGAAGCGTTTTCCGCACATGATCAACGC
>JAGIBE010000190.1 GCA_017744495.1 Caulobacter sp.
ACTACGACCCGCGCAAGCATCCGGAGCGCGCGCTGGAACGGCGCAACATCGCCCTGTCGATGCTGCACGACACCGGCCTGCTCGACGACGCCGAGTACGAGCGCGCGCGCAAGGCGCCGCTGGGCGTGACCGAGCAGCCCGGCGTGGCCGCGGCCAACCGTTTCCCCGCCTATATCGACCTGGTCCGCCGGCAGCTGGCCAACGACTATCCGGAAAGCGCGCTGCAGGGCGCCGGCCTGACCGTGCTGACCGGCATGTCGCCGTCGGCGCAGGCCTATGCCGAGGGCGCGGTGGCGCGGGCGACCGAGGCGCTGCAGACCGGCAAGCGGCCGCCGCTCGAAGCCGGCATGGTGGTCACCGACGTGCATGCCGGCGACGTGCTGGCGGTGGTCGGCAGCCGCGACGCGGCCATCCACGGCTTCAACCGCGCGGTCGAAGCGAAGCGGCCGGTCGGTTCGCTGCTCAAGCCGTACGTCTACCTGCTGGCCCTGGCCCAGCCGCAGCGCTTCTCGCTGGCCAGCTTCGTCGAGGACACCCCCGTCACCGTGCAGCTGGCCCGCGGCAAGACCTGGTCGC
>JAGIBE010000191.1 GCA_017744495.1 Caulobacter sp.
TCGCTGAACTCGTTGGCAAGGCAGAACCCGAGGCGCCGGGGCATGCCGTCGGGGCCGATCAGATAGATCCCTGCCAGCTCGGGCTCCTCGCCGCCGTCCCTGGCGAAGTGCGGCATGGTCAGCGCATCGCCCGGGCCTGCCAGATGCGTGCCGTCGCCCTTGTAGAACCACTCGGGCTGGCAGCCCACCTCGCCCGACGCCGGCTTGCCGCCTTCGAGACCTTCGAGGAACATCCGCATCGAATCGGTCAGCGTCTCGCCCGCTGCCGCCGCGCGGTGCATCTTGTCGCGGCCTTCGGCCGAGCCGAGGTGGGTCAGGCCTGTCCCGGTGAGCATGACATGCGCGCTGTCCGGATGGTCGACCGGGGCGAGCAACCGGCCCGCCGCCAGCTCCTCCGCAGGGTCGACCGCGCCGGCGCTGCCCGCCGCCTCGACCAGCGCCGCAAGGCCGACGTCCTGCGCGATGGCCGCGGCGGCGAGGCTGCGCACGTCGCTGTAGCCTGCTACGAAGTGCGCCCGGCCGTCACGCGAGGCAATTACGTGCCGAGATCCGTCGCGCGATCGGTGTTGGAGC
>JAGIBE010000192.1 GCA_017744495.1 Caulobacter sp.
CGATGGTCAGCAACGACCTGGTGATGCCGCTGCTGCTGCGCCGCGGCTGGGGCGAGCGCCACGCCGCCGCCGACGTCGCCTCGCTGGTGCTGTGGCTGCGCCGGCTGTCGATCCTGTTGCTGGCGCTGGCGTCCTACGCCTACTACCGCTGGATCGGCGGCGACACCACCCTGGAAGCCTACGGCCTGATGGCCTTCGCCGCGGTGGCGCAGTTCGCGCCCGGCCTGATCGGCGGCCTGTACTGGCGCGGCGCCAGCCGCCGCGGCGTGGAGTTCGGCCTGCTCGCCGGCTTCGCCACCTGGATCTACACCCTGCTGCTGCCGGCCCTTTCGAGCTCGGGCCACTTCGACCAGGCCTGGATCCACCAGGGCCCGTTCGGCGTGCACGGGCTGCGCCCGCAGCAGCTGTTCGGGCTCAGCGGCTGGGACCCGATCACCCACGGCACGTTCTGGTCGCTGCTGGTCAACGGCGCGGTGATGATGCTGGTCTCGGCGCGCTGGCGTCCGGGCGTGGACGAACGCCTGCGCATCCTCCCGTTCCTGGAGCCATATACCGCTGTCT
>JAGIBE010000193.1 GCA_017744495.1 Caulobacter sp.
CCACCGCGCTCATCGACCAGGCGGAGATGTCGGGCATCACCCGCCGCTTGCGCTCGCGCAGATAGAGCTGATGGAAATGCACCCCCTGCAGGTCCTGGCCGAAATTGCCGAACGGGTGGATGTAGCGCTCGCCCAGGCCGCCCCAGTCGACGAACTCGATGCCCAGCTTGATCGTGCCATTGGTCTCGGCGAGGAACTGGTTCTCGTTGATCCCGATCATCTGGTTGTAGCGGATCAGCGGCGGGATCGTCGCCTCGCCGACGCCGACGGTGCCGATCTCCTCGGACTCGATCAGCGTGACGCGGGTATAGCCATTGTCGAGAAAGCGCGAGAAGGCCGCGGCCGCCATCCATCCCGCGGTGCCGCCGCCGACGATCACCACCTGGCGGATACTATGTTCGTTCATCGATCGAGCTGCCTCATCTGCGCGCCGAGAAAGGCGCCAAGGGTGGGTAGGGGCGGAAGCGCGGCGGCGATCGCGGCGCGGCGCGCTTCCATGGCATGCAGCGCCTCTTCGCGGGGAAGGGCGCCGGTGAGCGGGTCGATGTGGCGGGGCAGCAC
>JAGIBE010000194.1 GCA_017744495.1 Caulobacter sp.
GCTTCCGGCGTCGCGTGTAGATGACGCCGATCAGCCTGCGTACCGGTTCAGTCGGCGACCGGCAACCGCGGATGCAGGTCGGTCACGCCCACGTCCACCCCGCACTGGCTGAACAGCGTGGTCACCTGGCCGCGGTGGTGGGTCTGGTGGTTGAAGAAGTGCAGCAGCAGGTGCGACAGGCGCCGGCGCTGGGATTCGCCGCGCAGGTTGCCGTAGCGGATGGTCGTAGCCAGGTCGCCCTCTTCGAGCTGGCCGATCCACCCGACCACGAGCGCATCCAGCATCTGCCGCCGCGTCCACCAGGCGGCCAGGTCGGCGCAGGGCCGCGCATCGAGACTCGTCGGCATGGCGACATCGGCCAGCGTGTCAAGCGCGGTCCAGCGGCCTTCGGCGTCGTTGGCGGCGAAGCGCTTGAGCCAGATCGTGTCGGCGACGACCAGGTGGTTGAGCGTGCCCAGGATCGAGCCGAAGAACGCCCCGCGTGGCGCGTCGATCGCTTCGGCCGGCAAGGCGGCGGCCGCGCGCTGCAGGTTGCCGTTCATCCAGCGGTTGTAGTCGGC
>JAGIBE010000195.1 GCA_017744495.1 Caulobacter sp.
GTCCGCGATCGTCGCGACAAGTCCAGCCCGGCCTCACCCTGAACACGACACCAGGGAGTGAGTGCAATGGACCAGTTTTCCCACCACCAGACCGCGGGCGTGCCGCTCAAGCTGTGGGACAGCGCCGGCCCGTTCGAGGCCGGAGCGATGCAGCAGCTGCGCAATGTCGCCGGCTTGCCGTTCGTGTTCCACCACGTGGCCGGCATGCCGGACGTGCACTGGGGCAAGGGCGCCACCGTGGGTTCGGTGATCGCGACCAAGGCGGCGATCGTGCCGGCGGCGGTCGGCGTCGACATCGGCTGCGGGATGATGGCGGTGCGCACCACGCTGACCGCCAGCGACCTGCCGGATAGCCTGTCGGCGATCCGGGCCGAGATCGAGCGCGCGGTGCCCAAGGGCATGGAATCGGCCCAGCCCTTCAATCACGTGAAGGGTGGCTGGGCGATCACGCCCAACGCGATCGCGCGCGCGTGGTTCGACAAGTTCGAGCCGCGCTGGCGCGCGATCCTCGCCAAGCACCCGAAGGTCGACGGCAAGACCACCGACCAGCTCGGCTC
>JAGIBE010000196.1 GCA_017744495.1 Caulobacter sp.
GAGACAGCGATCACCGAGGCCTGGATGGCCTGGATCGCGGCGCATCCGGACGGCTGCGTGTTCCTAGGTGCCTCGTTCGAATACGACGGCCGCCCCGGGCCGATGCGCGACCACGTCGCGCAGATGATGGAGTCCTGGCACGTCGCGCTCGAACGGGCCGTCACCCTGGCCGTGGAACAGGGCCACCTGCGCCCCGGCACCGATCCGGCCCTGGTCACCTTCCAGCTCGATTCACTGATGCAGGGCCTGCACAACGCCCGCCTGCACCAGCCACGGCACGCCCAGGACCTGGCGCGGCGTGCGGTCGAAGACCTGTTCGCGCGCTACACGGCCGATCCGGCCGACGCGTCCCCCGCCACCCCCCGCTGACCCCCGCTGACCCCCACGGAGAGCCGCCATGGCCGCCATCGCACCCGTCGCTCCGCCACAAAAAAGCACGACCGTTCGATCCGCCTCCGTCCCGCGCCTGCTGCGCACCGCCTTCACCGTCGGCGGCTGGCTGTGCCCGGCTGCCACCGTGCGTCGCGCCTCGCGCCTGTTCGGCACTCCGATGGCG
>JAGIBE010000197.1 GCA_017744495.1 Caulobacter sp.
CCCGCAGCGGACCCCAGTGCACGTGGTCCGGGTCGAAGTATTCGGCGAAGGAGAAGCTGTGCCAGGAGTCGAGCCAGCCGTGGTTGGCATGGCCGCGCTCGGCGGCCGGTCGCAGGGTGATCACAGGGCACCTCCGGTGCTCAGGGTGGGGGAAGACAGCTTGCGCTCACTGCGCCAGGCATCGACGCTGAAGGCGCCGGCACCATTGGCGGCCAGCATCAGGAAGCCGCCGCCGATGGCGACATTCTTCATCAGGTGGATGAACTGGTTCTGGTCGGCCAGGTCGGCATGGAACAGCACGCCGGCGGCCAGGGAGAACACGGCCAAGGCCAGCGCCGAGCTGCGGGTGAACACGCCGGCGAGCACGGCCAGGCCGCCGCCGATTTCCAGGGCGATCACCAACGGCAACAGCGCGCCGGGTACGCCCATCGCTTGCATGTACTGCTCGGTGCCGGCGTAGGCGGCCAGCTTGCTCCAGCCAGAGAGGATGAAGATCAGGGACAGGCCGATGCGGCCCAGCAGCGCGTACAGGTTGTTCATGGTGGCCTCGAAT
>JAGIBE010000198.1 GCA_017744495.1 Caulobacter sp.
GTATTCGATCGCCTTCCTCGATCTGACCCATGGCCCCGCCACTCTCGTCGTTCCGCCGTTGGGCGAGCGCTATTGGTCGGCGGCGATCATGGACATGTTCACCAACAACAACGCCGTGCTGGGCCAGCGCACCGTAGGCGGCGAGGGCGGGACCTTCACCCTGGTTGGTCCGGGCCAGGCCTCGGCAGGACCCAACCCCGTGCGGGTGACCACGCCGCACGCCTGGCTGCTGATCCGCACCCTGGTCGAGAGCGCGGCTGACCTGCCTGCCGCGCACAAGGTCCAGGACGGCTTTGTGCTGACCGCGCCCAAGGCGGTCGCTCCGCCCGCCTACGCCCCGCGCACCGCCGATCCGACGGCCTATTTCGAGACCGCCCGGGCGCTGTTGGCCTCCGACCCGGCGCCGGCCGTCGACCAGCGCATCCTGCGCAAGTCCGCCGCCTTCCTGGGCGCGGGACCTTTCGACGCCGCCGCAGCCCAGGCCGGCGCCGACCAGGCTCGGATGATCGCCCAGTTCGCCAAGGGCCGGCAGATCTTCACCAACGGCTGGGC